>DLZA01000064.1:1894-10993 GCA_003447515.1 Paracoccaceae bacterium | reverse complement strand
CCCGAGATACTGGGGATAAACAATGATTATGCACTGGCGTTTTTGTGTTGCCTCCTTGCATTTAACGTTTCGCCAGACGCTTCATTTTCTGAGCGGTGCGGCGGCTATGGAGATTTTAGGGTGTTTTTTTGTTAGTTAGCAAGGGCGCGGCGAGTGCGAGACGAAAATTCACGACGGTAGATTAGGATAAGTGTGGTGATGGTGGCGAGCATAAGGGGTAATGGGCCGATCAACCATGTAAGAGCTGCGATAGTAAAATAGACTGATCGCATCCCTCGATTAAAGCTGCGCGCTGCATGGTTCGCAATTTCTGCGGCCTTGGCGGCGGTGGCGTAGGTAGTTTTGTTCTTTGGATCGTTTGGGGTCGACGCCATCACAATGGCGCAGTAGCCAAATAAGCGCACAGCCCAAACGAATTTGAGAAAGCCGTTTGCGAGGAGTGCCATCAGAAGAAGGATCTTTACTTCCCATACGATCTTGGGAGCAACGGTTGTGTTTGCGAGTTCGGACGCAAATACTGTGATTTGATCAGCGCCACCGATGAGGGCGACGCAGCCACCAATTGCAATCATACAGGATGAGGCGAAAAAGGTGGCACCTTGGCGCATCATACCCAGAACAGAACTATCAAAAATGCGTGGGTTCCGGGTAACCATCTGTACCATCCATTGTTCACGATAAGTTTCCATAAGGATGTGTGTGGAAGGCTTAGCAACGTTTGTGCGCTCTATGACCACAGTGCTGCCGAGCCATGCTAAGATCAAGCCAACGACGGAAAAGGCATCGGATAAAACGAAATGGACGAAGAATTCTGGCACAGCTACGGTCATTGCGAAAGTTTAGCGCAAGTATTGGCTTTTGTCAGGTAATATAGCGATTGTAATTCTATGAATTGGTAATATTATATTACCAAATAATTTATGGAGAGTTGCTATGCAAATGCCAGTCCCAGATTTTCACATTCTAAATCGTAAAGCTGAAATTGTGACGCGCTTGCAGGAGGTTCTACCGATGGATGCTGTGATCCATGAGCCAAATGAGACCCGGGTATACGAGTGCGACGCACTGACGGCGTACAAATGTCCACCTTTGGCAGCAGTTTTGCCGCGTAATACGCAGGAAGTGTCGGCGGTGCTTAAAGTGTGCTACGAAATTGGTGTGCCTGTAGTACCTCGTGGATCGGGCACGTCGCTGGCGGGTGGCGCGTTACCGACAATGGATTGTGTGATCCTTGGCGTTGCGCGATTGAATAACGTGATCGAGACAAATTATGCCGATCGCTACATTAGAGTGCAGTCTGGGCGTACGAACCTGAGTGTGACCGGTGCGGTTGAGGTTGAAGATTTCTTTTATGCACCTGACCCTTCATCCCAGTTGGCTTGCGCCATTGCAGGTAATATCGCTATGAATTCGGGTGGAGCACATTGTTTGAAGTATGGTGTGACGACAAATAATTTGCTTGGTGTGACAATGGTCATGATGGATGGCACTGTGACAGAGGTTGGTGGCCCGTATTTGGATGCAGGCGGATTGGATCTGCTTGGCTTAATATGTGGGTCTGAGGGGCAATTAGGTGTGGTGACAGAGGCCACGCTGCGGATTTTACGTAAACCCGAAGGTGCACGGCCCGCGCTAATTGGGTTTGCCTCAAATGAGGTGGCGGGAGCTTGCGTGTCCGAAATAATTAAAGCCGGTGTGCTGCCTGTAGCAATTGAGTTTATGGATCGACGTGTGCTGGAGGTTGTCGAAAAGCATGCGAAGGCGGGGTATCCTGAGTGCGAGGCATTACTAATTATTGAGGTGGAGGGGTCTGAGGCTGAGATTGACATGCAGCTGGGTCTGATACGTCAGATTGCGGCAACTCATCACCCCGTGGATTTCCGTGAAAGTAAATCAGAGGAAGAAAGTGCTGCAATTTGGTTGGGACGTAAGTCAGCCTTTGGGGCCATGGGTCAGATCAACGACTACATGTGTTTGGATGGAACGATTCCTGTGTCGGAGTTATCCTACGTGCTGAAGCGAATTGGGGAGTTGTCGGACCAATATGGATTGGGAGTTGGAAACGTGTTTCATGCCGGAGATGGAAATATGCATCCCCTGATCTTGTTCGATGCCAACAAAGAAGGTGACTTAGATTTATGCGAGGCGATGGGAGCGGAGATTCTTAAACTGTGTGTCGAGGTTGGTGGCTGTTTGACTGGCGAGCACGGAGTTGGAGTGGAAAAGCGAGATCTAATGTATGCGCAGTTTGATCCCATTGATATGGAGGCGCAGCTGCGAGTGAAGGACGTATTTGACCCAAGTTGGTTGCTTAACCCTTCGAAGGTGTTCCCCCTGAATGTGACTGAAACGCGGCGCTCTGCGCGAGACTAAGCAGACTGAATTTGCGGACTTCGAAAACTGCTTAGAAAATGTCTGACAAACACCTGATAAATTGAGCTGAAATAAGATGATAAAACCTGAGAGTGAAGTGTCGTTGAGTAATTTTATCCGCGAAGCGGAAGGTTCTTTGAGAATTTTGGGTGGAGGAACGCGCCCCCTGGGGCTCGGTACCGGTGAGGCTTTGACCACGTCTGGTCTGTCTGGAATTTCGCTCTATGAGCCGGGTGCTCTAACGATTGTAGCGGGTGCAGGCACGCCACTTGTAGAAATTGAGGCGGCGCTAGAGGCAAAAAACCAGCGGTTGCCATTTGAGCCAATGCGCGGGCATGCGGTGTTTGGGACCACTGGCGAGAGCACGATTGGTGGGGTTGTAGCCGCCAATGTGTCAGGGCCACGGCGCATTCAAGCAGGGGCGTGTCGGGACAGCTTAATTGGCGTGCGTTTTGTTGATGGGCGAGGTGATATAGTAAAGAACGGCGGTCGTGTGATGAAGAATGTCACGGGCTATGATTTGGTTAAATTGATGTGTGGTGCCTTTGGGACGCTTGGAGTTTTGAGCGAAGTGGCGTTCAAGGTGTTGCCTGGAGTTGAGGCTGTCATAACGGTTGAGATTGCAGGCTTGGATGACAATGCGGCAGTTACGGCAATGTCAACTGCTTTGGGCTCCCCATTTGAGGTGTCCGGGGCGGCGCATGACCCCGATATGGGCGTGACAATGCTTCGGATTGAAGGATTTATGGACTCGGTGGCTTACCGAGCGGCAGAATTGAGCAAGCTGTTGGCGTCCTTTGGGGATGTTTCGTTGAATGAAGCTACTAACTGGGTGGCTGTTCGGGATGCCTGGAAGTTTATTGATGGTGACGGTGATTTATGGCGAATATCCGTAAAGCCTTCCGATGGGATGCGCGTAGGGCTGGCTTTAGGTGGGGCAAAACTACTTTATGACTGGGGTGGTGGTTTGGTTTGGGCCGAGGTCGCTAAGGGCACTGATGTGCGTGGAGCCTTAGTTGAGATTGCAGGGCACTGTACGTTGATCAGGGGCATTGGTTCGGGGCCTGTTTTTGAGCCACCGACCGGTGCGTTAGCCGCTGTGACTGACGGGCTACGAAAGCAATTTGATCCACGTGGGATTTTAAATCCAGGTTTGATGAGATGAGAACAGAATTTACACCAGAGCAATTAGTGGACCCAGCTACTCGACGGTCTAACGAGATTTTAAGATCTTGCGTACACTGTGGATTTTGTACGGCAACGTGTCCAACGTATCAGGTGCTTGGCGATGAGTTGGATAGCCCAAGGGGCCGGATATATCTGATCAAGGATATGCTTGAAACGGGGCGACCTGCAGATGAGAAGACCGTTAAGCATGTGGATCGTTGTTTGTCTTGCTTGGCTTGTATGACAACGTGTCCGAGTGGTGTCCATTACATGCACCTCGTAGACCATGCGCGGGAATACATTGAGAAAACCTATGCCCGGCCTGTGTTCGAGCGGGTTTTACGCTGGCTTCTAGCAAAAATTTTGCCTTATCCAAGACGGTTTCGGATAGCTTTGCTGTTGGCAAAGATTGGGCAGCCGTTTGTAAAATTAATTCCTGATCCACGCCTCAAGGCGATGTTTGAAATGGTGCCTAAGGTTATTCCGCCTGTGAGCCGTAATGATGATGCGCAGGTTTTTCCAGCGATGGGTAAACGTAAAATGCGCGTAGCGCTAATGACTGGCTGTGCCCAGCGGGCGCTGAATACGGATATCAATGATGCAACCATTCGTTTGTTGCGTCGACTAGGCTGTGATGTGGTGATTGCTCGTGGGCAGGGATGTTGTGGTGCGTTAACCCATCATATGGGCAAAACGGCGGAGAGCCACAACACGGCTAGAAAGAATATTAATGCTTGGATCACTGAAATGAATGGAGAGGGACTGGATGCGGTGGTCATTAATACCTCTGGGTGCGGGACCACGATTAAGGATTACCGGCATATGTTCCGATGTGGCCCGCTGTCGGATGATGCGATAAGAGTGTCTGCGATTGCGATGGATGTGTCGGAGGTATTGATGAAGTTGGATATGCCTGAGGGATCTGATCAGGGACTAAGAGTTGCTTATCATGCAGCTTGTAGTTTGCAGCACGGTCAGCAGATTAAGACTTACCCTAAAGTGCTTTTAGAACGTGTTGGATACGAGGTAATTGAGCCTTTGGATAGTCATTTATGTTGTGGTTCAGCTGGGACCTACAACCTGATGCAGCCTGAAATTTCAGGGCAATTGAAGGAACGGAAGGTGCGGACATTGGAAGCTAGGCAGCCTGATGTGATCTCGGCAGGCAACATTGGCTGTATGATGCAGATTGGGTCAGGAACTGAGGTGCCCATTGTGCATACGGTTGAATTACTTGATTGGGCAACGGGTGGGCCGAAGCCTGTTGCCATGTTGCAGGTTTAATATGGTTGTGCGTGAGGCGTTGGTAGCAGACTCGGTACAGATGTGTGCATTGCTCAATGAAATCATTGAGATTGGTGGAACCACGGCGATGGAAGAGGTCATGTCCTTGTCCACGTTTCACGCGAAATATTTTGAGGGTGAAGGCAGTATCAGTTGTTTTGTCGCTGAAAAGGATGGTGTCATTCTTGGCTTTCAAAAAGTTAACAAGTTAGGGTGCGGTTCTAACCAGATCAGTGATATTGCAACCTTTGCGCGAGCATGTGCTCAAATTAAGGGCGTTGGGAGAGTACTTTTCCAGCATACGCGTGTAGTGGTGCAACAGGCTGGTTTTTTAGAAATTAATGCGCAAATTAGGGCGGATAACCTGCCGGGTATGGCGTACTATACGGCTATGGGGTTTGCGCCGTTTGATATGGTAAAAGCCGTGCCTTTGAAGGATGGAACACCTGTAGATCGAATGATAAAACGATACGATTTGACGTGTTGAGGTTTGCGTGCCCATCGAACGAAATTTTGAATTAGCAACTGAATTAGACATAAAATTAGTTTTCGCAAACAAACAGTCTTGAAAGTCCTCTAGGGCGTTCCCACGTAGAGTGTATCGGATGCCCCAAGGGGTCTGGTAGTGAAAATTGGTCTGTCCAACATGGAAGGCCGTATTTAAATGTTGCTTCTTAAGGAGGATGTTTGCTTATGCGAACTTATGATTTTGCGCCCCTATATCGCTCAACTGTTGGTTTTGATCGTCTTGCGTCTATGGTAGATCGTGCCATGTCAGTTGATGTAAATACAAATGGATACCCGCCATATAATATTGAAAAAACTGACGAAAATGACTTTCGCATTTCAGTAGCTATTGCTGGTTTTTCGGAAGATGATCTCCTGATTGAAATGCGTGATGGACAGCTTGTGATTTCGGCTAAGAAGGCCGAGGAGGAAGACACGGGTCAGGTTACTTATCTGCACCGTGGTATTGCATCTCGCGCTTTTGAGAAGCGCTTTCATCTGGCGGATCACGTGCGGGCCATTGGCGCGAGCACTGAAAATGGTATTTTGCATGTAGAAATGGTCCGCGAAGTACCTGAAGCGTTAAAACCTCGCCGTATTGAGATTACGGGTACAGGTAAAACAATCGAGGCTAAATCTTGTGGAAAAGTCCCAAAACCTCGAACCATAGCGTAATTTTATAAAGTAATTGGCGCTCTTTATCTTCCGTCTTAGAGTGCGCCACTTACCAAACATTATCACTCGTCGGCTGGCGGAACCATCGCCGCATTAGGGTGATCGGCCTACCAGTGAGCACGATCAGTAGATTATAATAACTGTGGCAGATTGTGGTGAGGGTTGTGTCCTTTGGTGGCTGCAATTATGAGTTCAATTTCGTCCGCTCTCTGCAATTTATTACCTATTTTGAAGATTGCCCACAGATTACGAACAAGTTAATGGTTTTCTTGCAGCATGGGTGTAGTGCGTTGCGTTTCTTCCAGCGGGAATTTTTCATTCCATACGCAAGCTAGTTCAGCAAATTTAAATTTTACGTTTAACCCATGCTTCGCCCCGACTTGCTTTCGCTAAAAGTTATTTGTCTAAGCACTACATAGAATTTAATGTTAAATGCTTGTGCAGATATATTTCATTTCAAGGTAGTCTTCTGTCCCGTGCGAAGAACCCTCGCGGCCAATACCAGATTGTTTGATGCCACCAAAGGGTGCGACTTCTGTTGAGATTAGGCCTGTATTCACGCCAACCATGCCATATTCCAGTGCTTCTTGTACGCGGTGAACTCGGGAGAGATCGTTGGAGTAAAAATAGGATGCAAGACCGAATATTGTGTCGTTGGCGGCTGCAACAACTTCCTCTTCTGTTTCGAATTTGAACAGGGGGGCAACGGGGCCGAAGGTTTCGTCGTTGGTTACAATCATATCGGATGTGACCCCTGTAAGGATTGTGGGTTGAAAGAACGTGCCGCCCAACGCGTGTCTGGTTCCGCCTGCCGCTATCTTCGCGCCTTTGGTGGTGGCGTCAGCGATGTGTTCTTCTACTTTTTCAACGGCATCCATGCTGATCAGTGGACCAACTGTAATTCCTTCCTCGAGGCCGTCACCGATGCTCATGGCATTAACGGCTGCCGCGAGTTTCTTGGCGAAGGCGTCGTAAATGCCAGCTTGCACGTATATGCGGTTGGCACAGACGCAGGTTTGTCCGTTGTTACGATATTTTGAGATCATCGCGCCCTCGACGGCTTTGTCTAGATCTGCGTCATCAAATACGATGAACGGGGCGTTTCCACCAAGCTCCATTGATGTTTTCATGATCTGGCCAGCGGCCTGTTCCATAAGAATGCGCCCTACTTCAGTGGAGCCTGTGAAAGTAAGTTTGCGAACAATTGGGTTGTCGCAGAATTCTTTTCCAACAATGGAAGCGCGGGTGTTCGTGATGACGGAAAATACACCAGCGGGGACGCCTGCACGCTCAGCTAAAAGGGCCATTGCAAGGGCGGAGAGTGGTGTTTCTTTCGCTGGTCGTGCAACGAATGTACAGCCAACTGCAAGTGCGGGTGCAACTTTGCGGGCAATCATGGCGTTTGGGAAGTTCCATGGTGTGATAGAGGCGACTACGCCGACTGGTTGTTTCAGTACAGTGATGCGTTTGTCTGGCAAGTGGCCAGGAATGGTTTCCCCGTAGATGCGTTTGGCTTCTTCTGCGAACCATTCGATGAAGGAAGCACCATAAATAATTTCACCCTTGCCCTCGGCAATTGGTTTGCCCATCTCAGCGGTCAGGATCATGCCTAGGTCGTCAGCATTGGCAACCATGAGGTCGTGCCATTTGCGCAAAATGGCAGCGCGATCTTTACCTGTTCGGGCGGCCCAGGCTCTCTGAGATGCTTCGGCTGCGTCAATTGCGCGTTTGACTTCTATTATGCTCAGATCGGGTAAGGTTGTGAGTACGTCACCGCGGGCAGGATTTTTGACATCAAACGTGGCGCCGTCATTGGCGTCGATCCATTCACCTGCGACGAACGCTTTGTTGCACAGGAGGGTTGGGTCCTTGAGAAGGTTCTTGAGGTTTGTGGTCGTCAGCATGATTTGCTCCATAATAGGTCTGGCTTTATGGCAGTCCTGACACGAATTAGGCTCGTAGAGCAAGTGTTGTCTCTGGCTAATTCGTGAATGAGCTTGATGAAACTTACAGCAATCTGACGTTAGACAAGAATTGTGCTCATCACTAATTTTAAATTTAGCGCATTGGAATTTATATATCTGATAACATTACGATATCCTGAAGGGTTCCACATATAGTGGATGTTGATGCTAATCTAACGATAGATTTTATTTTAGGGTACGTGGATACATTGGATTAACCGGATTTAGTTTTTTTGGACGGCTTTTGGTGCACTCCTTGTGCGCTGCCGCAACGAGACGTGGTCTGGAAATTTAGACAGACAATACTCGAACTGTCTTCTCCGGCTGGAATCTGTCTTTCTTCGCTCAGGCTGATGTGTAGCTGAGTGTCCTGAGTCGTAATTTTGTGAAATGCAAGTTTGAGCTTTCAGTACATGGCTACAAACATTTTTTAAGGATATTAAAGAACTGTTCTACGCTCGGGGCTGGCATTTCCATAATGCATCAGGCAAAACAACTTGGAACAATTCTACGTGAGGACAGACCCAATGATACCGTATCGTTCCCGAACATCGACACATGGCCGTAATATGGCGGGGGCTCGTGGCCTTTGGCGCGCGACGGGAATGACTGATAGTGATTTTGGCAAACCGATCATCGCGGTTGTGAACTCTTTCACGCAGTTTGTACCAGGGCATGTTCACCTAAAGGACTTGGGACAATTGGTGGCTGAAGAAATTCACGCTGCTGGCGGTGTGGCCAAAGAAATGAACACCATTGCCGTAGATGATGGAATTGCGATGGGGCATGATGGAATGCTCTATTCCTTGCCTTCGCGCGAAGTGATTGCGGATAGTGTGGAATACATGGTTAATGCGCATTGTGCCGATGCGATGGTGTGTATTTCAAACTGTGACAAGATTACGCCGGGCATGATGATGGCTGCGCTGCGCATCGATATCCCTGTTGTCTTTGTTTCGGGTGGTCCGATGGAAGCGGGTAAGGTGGACATTGACGGTGATTTGAAAGCTGTTGATTTGGTAGACGCCATGATGGAAGCGGCAAATCCTGATCGCACTGAGGAAGAAGTGCTTGCGATTGAAGAGGCGGCCTGTCCGACATGTGGATCTTGCTCTGGTATGTTTACAGC
>DLZA01000064.1:0-1610 GCA_003447515.1 Paracoccaceae bacterium | reverse complement strand
TGTCCGACATGTGGATCTTGCTCTGGTATGTTTACAGCCAATTCGATGAACTGTTTGGCCGAGGCTTTGGGTCTTGCCTTGCCTGGCAATGGGTCAACATTGGCAACACATTCGGATCGCGAGGGATTGTTCCGTCAGGCGGGCAAACGAATTGTTGAGTTGACCAAAGAATATTACGTTGATGGTAACCGATCTGTATCTCCGCGTGGGATTGCAACTAAGGCCGCATTCGAAAATGCGATGCGCATGGATATTACCATGGGTGGTTCTACGAACACGATTTTGCACTTACTCGCTATGGCACAGGAGGGTGACGTGGATTTTACGGTGGATGACATCGATCGCCTGTCGCGAAACACACCCTGCCTTTGCAAGGTAGCCCCTGCAGTCGCAAATGTTCATATGGAAGACGTGCATCGTGCGGGTGGGATTTTTGGACTTCTCGGAGAAATGAACCGCGCGGGGATGCTTGATACAACTGTTGGGACCATCCATGCGCCGACCTTGGGTGATGCAATTACCAAATGGGATGTGCGTACGTCTAACGATGAGCAAGTGCAAAATTTGTTTCTTGCCGCCCCAGGTGGCGTGCGCACGACGCAGGCGTTTAGCCAATCGCGTCGCTACAAAGAGCTGGATTTGGATCGTGAAAACGGTGTGATCCGCGATTTAGAACATGCACATTCTGAGGAGGGTGGTTTGGCTGTTTTGTTTGGCAACATTTCCCAAGAGGGTTGTGTTGTTAAGACGGCGGGTGTGGACGAGAGCATTTTGAAGTTCAATGGCCGGGCAGTTGTTTGTGAATCACAAGACGAGGCGTGTAAGCGTATTCTTGGCAGAGAAGTTATGGCAGGTGACGTAGTTGTTATCCGTTATGAAGGGCCACGTGGTGGACCGGGTATGCAAGAAATGCTGTATCCAACGACATACCTGAAATCCATGAAGCTGGGTAAGGCATGTGCGCTGATCACGGATGGTCGGTTCAGCGGTGGGACCTCTGGTCTGTCAATTGGGCATATTTCACCTGAAGCGGGTGAAGGGGGTAATATTGCGTTGATCGAAGAAGGCGACATCATTGAGATTGATATCCCGAACCGTTTAATGAATGTGAAGCTGACTGATGAAGAATTGGCAGCACGCCGCGCTTCGATGGAGGCCCGTGAGAACCCTTGGGCACCAGCAGAACCGCGTGCGCGAAAAGTGAGCCGTGCGTTGCGGGTTTATGCGGCACATGTTGGCAACGCATCACAGGGTGCTGTGCGGTTGGAGCCTTGAACAGTTTTAAAGTTTGTCTAACTAGATTAGGTTTTTTCCTATGACGCTATTCTTGAAGGTTTGGCTAAATATGTTGAAGCCTTCTGTTGTATCGCTATTTTACTCCCGGTGGTAAGTAAAAATACGTTCTATTTTTAGTCAGAGTTGTAGGCTCGTTTTGACAGTGTGAACTTTCTCTTTTAGCTGTGCTATATAAGTGTGAAGATAGATTTGGTGAGTTTAAAGCCCTACGCTTTATTCATGGCCAAGTTAAATAACTGGGAAGTGTTTTTAAGATCCTAAACTGATGAATTAGCTTGATGTGGAACTTTCGTTCAGTGGACACGGCTCATATG
>DLZA01000048.1 GCA_003447515.1 Paracoccaceae bacterium | reverse complement strand
AGCGCAGGGTAGGTTGGGATTTCGTATCCGCCTTCTTTGACGTGATCGATATAATTTAAACCCAGGCAAATCACTTTTCCAGGACGTTCAATTGGGAGGGCAGGAATGAGATCTGAAACAGCAATTTTTTGGGCGTTTTTGATTTCATCCTCAAGGAGAAGCAGCGCGCCAGGTGCATTGATGAGGCCCATCAGATCAGTGCCAATTTCAGGCAAAAGCTTTGTGAGGTTTATCGCGGTTTCTCCGTTCACCAGAAAAACCGCGGTTGTCTTGTCTTTTTCTGCAACCATGTAGCGCATGGAAATTCCTTTAAAAATTTAAAATATTTTTTAAATAGGCCTGATTTTAAAGATGATGACAATCAATTTTTAGCAGTCTAATCCGAATGACAAGCAAATCTGCAGCTTGACCAATGGAGCACATTAAAATAAGCAGCTCGTACTGCTTCGCGGGCGTTGTGTAGTGGTAAGACCTTAGCCTTCCAAGCTAATGACGCGGGTTCGATTCCCGCCGCCCGCTCCAGCAGAATGTGAAGCCATCGGGGTGGCTTTTTTTTGCTGATATAGCTTAGGACACCCATATATGGCGAAAGATACCAGCATAGAAAAGGATCCTTTAACTCGGAAAAAATCTAAGAGTGTCGGACCATTGCGGGGGCTTGCACCATATCTTTTGCCCTATAAGATAATGATTGCTTTGGCGCTGACAGCCTTGCTGGTGACTGCTGGGCTGTCTTTGATCTTACCAATTGCTGTGCGCCGAGTAGTGGACGGTTTTTCTGCAGGTACGACAGAGCAGATGGATCAATACTTTAGTGCTGCGATTGCGGTGGCCGCTTTATTAGCAATCGGAACGGGGCTGCGGTATTATTTTGTAACACGGCTTGGGGAGCGAGTCGTAGCCGATATCCGTATTGCTGTTTACAATAAAACCATTGGCATGAGTCCTGCGTTCTTTGATCGTTTGTTGACAGGCGAAGTACTAAGCCGCATCACTACAGATACGACTTTGATCTTATCTGTAATTGGCTCTTCCGTGTCAGTTGCGTTACGTAACATTTTAATTCTGCTAGGCGGTTTGGTTTTGATGTTTTTCACATCAGCCAAATTGACTGGAGCGGTTTTACTGATTGTGCCTTTGGTTTTGGCGCCAATCTTGGTGCTAGGGCGCCGGGTGCGTAGTCTAAGTCGCGAAAGTCAGG
The DNA here is from genome assembly GCA_003447515.1 of Paracoccaceae bacterium. Lineage (GTDB taxonomy): Bacteria > Pseudomonadota > Alphaproteobacteria > Rhodobacterales > Rhodobacteraceae > Amylibacter. The sequence goes on along the minus strand of DLZA01000048.1, from coordinate 6,109 downwards.
ATAAGATCGCTGAGAGTTCGGGCAGTGCAAGTGAAACTCTTTTGGCGAGTCAGACTATTCAAGCCTTTACGCATGAAGCTATTAGTCGCGCGCGATTTGGTACGCTTACTGAGCAGGCGTTTATTGCTGCGCGTCAACGTATTGGCGCGCGAGCATGGATGACAGTAATCGTAATTTTTTTAATCTTTTCTGGGATTGTTGGGGTTTTGTGGCTTGGCGCGCGCGATGTTCGCAATGAGGTAGTTTCGCCGGGAGCTTTAGTGCAATTTCTGATTTATGCGATCCTTGTGGCTGGAGCTGTCGCTGCGTTATCCGAGGTGTGGTCAGAACTACAACGGGCGGCCGGAGCGACAGAGCGTTTGGTTGACCTTTTGATGCTTGAAGATCCTGTTAAAGACCCACCGGTGTCGCGCGCGTTGCCCTTGCCCGTTAAGGGTCGGATAACTTTTGATGGAGTTACCTTTAGCTATCCCTCACGTCCTAATGTTGCGACCTTAGATGGCTTCGATCTTGAAATAAGAGCAGGAGAAACTGTCGCGTTAGTCGGTCCGTCTGGAGCTGGAAAAACAACCGTATTTCAGATGCTGTTGCGGTTTTTTGATCCCAACGTCGGGAGTGTGATGATTGATGGGACCAATATTTCCATGATGAGGCGCGAGGAGTTTCGCAAGCACATCGCCTATGTTCCACAAGATCCTGTAGTATTTGCTACGTCTGCGATGGAAAACATCCGTTTCGGCCGGCCAGATGCGAGCGTCTCCGAAGTGGTTGCTGCGGCCAAAGCGGCTGCGGCAGATAATTTCCTGACAGGGCTGCCTGATGGGTATGATAGTTATGTTGGAGAACGCGGTGTAATGCTTTCGGGCGGTCAGAAGCAGAGGATAGCTATTGCACGCGCTATATTGCGGAATTCACCGATCTTACTTCTCGATGAAGCGACATCGGCGTTGGACTCCGAAAGTGAGCAGTTGGTCCAAGGAGCATTTGATACGTTAACACAAGACCGCACTACTCTTGTGGTTGCACATCGATTAGCCACTGTGAAGCAAGCAGATCGCATCATTGTTTTGGATCGTGGTAAAGTAGTATCACAAGGGACACACGAGGCTTTGGTAGCGGAAGGCGGACTGTATGCGCGACTTGCGAAGTTACAATTTGCCGAGGGTTTGAGGGACTGATGAATATTTTTCCATTGAAGTGAATAAGAATGTTAAACTCGTGGTTGATTATGATCCTTAATTTAAGAATTGACTGATCTGACTAGTCGTTGGCCTTGGTGTAAAACCGTATTTTTATTGAACAAAAGAAAAAGATTTTTTTGCAAAATGTTGCTGGGAGATATGTTTACAAAAAATTGATACATGGTTCCTTATACTGAGCAAAATTCAACGCAAGACTGGACCTGTTGTGTGGAATAGGCCATAAAAAGGATAATTGACCGGGGGTTTTATAGCCCAAATTGGCTATCAACGTTAAATGTGTGTTAATGTTAAATTAATTGCTTAAATACGAAACAAAATCAGTACAAAAAAATATAAGAGTGGTGGAATGCTAAGATTAATTTTGCGAATTTTTACGTGGTGGGACGGGCAAACTTTGAACACACAGTTCTGGTCTTGGCGTAACGGCGTAAAAGTTGGTGATGACATTGACGGCAATCGGTTTTATCAAAATCGTGACGGATCTCGTCGTTGGGTTATCTATAATGGAGAGGCTGAGGCCAGCCGAGTGTCTCCAGAATGGCATGGATGGCTGCATCAAACTTATCAAGATCCACCAAATAAAGAGCCGTTACCTCGTAAACCCTGGGAAAAAGAGCACCTTGAAAATATGACTGGGACGGAGATGGCCCATGCTCCTCGTGGAAGTTTGCGTGCACGACAACGGGTTACACGTTCGGACTATGAGGCATGGACGCCTGAATAAGAGCGGTTTTATCCGTAAGGGAAAAGGACGTTATATGGCAAATAGCGCAACAGAAACAGTAATAGGAGCTGTTGTTCTTGTTACGGCGGCGGGGTTCTTATTTTACGCTAGTAGAGCGACAGAATTGTCTGGGCCGACAGAAGGTTATACTGTGACAGCTTCATTTCGATCCGTTGAAGGCGTATCGCCAGGCACCGATGTGCGTTTGGCGGGCGTAAAAATAGGATCTGTTACCTCGATGGAATTAAACCCTGAAACATTTAGGGCCGAAATGGCACTGTCTGTCGCGAATGAGTTTATACTTCCAGACGATAGCTCTGCTGTTATCGCCTCTGAGGGGTTACTTGGCGGCCATTTTGTGGAAATCGTTCCAGGTGGATCTGAATTTAATTTGGATGACGGTGGTGAGCTGCTTGATACACAAGGTTCGGTCAGTTTGACTTCCTTACTGTTGAAGTTTGTAAGCGGCACATCTGAATGATGCGCCTTATTGCAGTCTGCTTTGGCATGCTACTATTCTCCGCCAGCACAGTACAAAGTAATGTGTTGACTAAAAATGGGGTGATGGTGCAATTGCGGGCGCTCGATACCATTACTGGTTTGGTCAAAGATATTGAGTTAGCAGTAGGGAATACTACGGTTTATGAACGATTAAGGATTTCTGTCAAATCTTGTCGCTATCCGCTCGCGAATATTAACTCTGATGCATTTGCTTACCTAGTGATCCGTGACGTTCGGGAAAGTGACCCTTCGTTTGAAGGATGGATGATTGCCTCTTCGCCTGCGTTGTCGGCATTGGAACATCCTCGGTATGACGTCTGGGTGTTGCGTTGCAAGCTCGCCGAGTGATTTTTAAAAACCTCTTAGGCTAATCATTTGTGCGCTATAATGTGGTTTAGATCTGACTTTTGAGAAACTTTAGATCCGTAGAAAATATAAATTTAAAAATTTATGGGCCCAGCAAGTCAAAGGGTGTCGGCGTGTCTGCTGTTTCAAAATCAGCAGTCGCAGTCACTGCAGTGATGAGCTGTTTGTGGTATAATCCACGCTTGATTTCGATGGCGCCGAGGCTGGTGAGGTGCGGTGTGATGAATTGTGTATCAAAAAGCTTGAAGCCGCCGGCGTTGAGGCGGTGCATGAGGTAAGCGAGAGCTATTTTTGAACCGTTTGCGGCTTTGGAAAACATACTTTCGCCAAAAAAGGCGGCACCAAGGGTGACACCGTAAACGCCGCCGAACATCTGTTTGCCACGCCATACTTCCAGCGAATGTGCAAAACCTAGGTGATGCAACTGGCTGTAAAGATCGTGGATTTCAGCATTGATCCAAGTTTCTTCACGGTTGGCACAATTGGAGACTGTATGATTGAAACTGGAGTTGATGCGGATGTCATAGTCCCCGCGTCTCAAGGCGCGGCGCAGGGATCGGGAAATGTGGAAACCACCAAGCGGGAAGACCCCACGTTTTATTGGATCAACCCAGAATATTTCATCGCTGTTGGCGCTGTCCGCCATCGGGAAAACCCCATTTGCATATGCTTGCAGCAATAATTCTGGAGTGATGTTGCTCAACAGTTTAATTGGTATCGGTTGCGTCGAGCCATTTTTCGAGCCAGTGGATATCATAGTCGCCAGATTGTACCGCGGGTTCATTTAAAAGCGCATGGAATAATGGAATGGTTGTGTCTACGCCTTCTATTACCAATTCGCCGAGGGCGCGCCGCAAACGGGCCAAAGCCGCGTCACGGTTCGTGCCTGTAACGATTAACTTTCCAATTAAGCTGTCATAATTGGGTGGTATTGAGTAGCCCGCATAAAGTGCGCTGTCGATGCGCACACCAAGGCCACCAGGTGCGTGAAACTGGGTAATTGTACCTGGGCAGGGTGTAAAATTTGGTAGCTTCTCTGCATTTATCCGAACCTCGATGGCATGGCCTTTAATCGAAAGATTTTCTTGCTTAAACCACATTTCTTCACCGGCTGCGATACGGATCTGCTGTTTCACTAGATCTACACCGAAGATCGCCTCGGTGACTGGATGTTCCACCTGAAGTCGTGTGTTCATTTCGATGAAATAAAATTCATCATTTTCATAAAGGAATTCGATGGTGCCTGCGCCAGAATAATTGATGTCGGCAACCGCATCAGCACAGGTTTTACCAATCTGGGCTCGCATTTTTTCTGTTATACAAGGACCGGGGGCTTCTTCAAACACTTTTTGATGGCGGCGCTGCAAAGAACAGTCGCGCTCGCCTAAGTGTACCGCTCTGCCACGACCATCGCCAAAGACTTGGACTTCGATATGGCGAGGCAGAGTAAGATATTTTTCAATATATACTTCGTCGTTTCCGAACGCTGCTTTAGCTTCAGATCTTGCCCCAAAGAACGCGTCTTTGAGGTCTTCTGAAGTTTTTGCGAGCTTCATTCCCCGCCCGCCACCTCCCGCAGTGGCTTTTACGATGACTGGAAAACCCATCTTGGTGGAAATCTCGTATGCTTCTTCAAGTGTTGGTACACCACCGGTCGAGCCAGGTACACAAGGTACTCCCAATTTGCGCATAGTCTCTTTAGCGGTAATTTTATCGCCCATGATGCGGATATGTTCAGCAGTTGGACCGATAAACTTAATGTTGTGGTCTTCTAAGACCTGCACAAACTGCGCATTTTCTGATAAAAAACCATAACCTGGATGTACGGCCTCTGCGCCAGTAATTTCGCAAGCAGAAATAATGGCAGGTATGCTTAGATAGGATTGCGCGCTGGACGGAGGGCCAATGCAGACGCTTTCATCTGCCATGCGAACATGCATAGCGTCGCTATCTGCAGTCGAATGCACTGCCACAGTTTGAATGCCGAGTTCATTACAGGCGCGAATCACGCGTAACGCAATCTCGCCTCGGTTTGCAATGAGGACTTTAGAAAACATTTGTGCCGCCTTAAGTTATTCGAGGATCACAATGGGCGAACCAAATTCGACCGCGCTGCCGTCCTCAACAAGTATGCGTTTGACAATGCCTGAGCGGGGCGCTGGTATCTGGTTCATGGTTTTCATTGCCTCAATGATCAGAAGGGTTTGACCCTCTTTTACAGCGGTGCCGACTGAGATGAAGCTCTCTGCACCCGGTTCCGGTTGCAGGTAAACTGTGCCAACCATAGGGGACGTAACTGCATTTGGATTATCTGCAGGATCGCCTGCGGTTGGCGATGTTGGCAAGATTTCTAATTGGGGCGCAGCAGGAGTTGCTGTAGGTGCTGTCGCTTGAAGAAACGCAGATGGTGCGGGTGTTGCGGCGAAGCGTGTTATGCGAACGTTCAGGGAGGAATTGTCGTCATAATCCCGTTTCACCTGAATTTCAGCCAAGTCTTTGGTGTTTACGAGCTCGGAAAGCGCCTCGACGAAGGCGACGTCAGCATCTTGGTGTTTCTTTGACATCAAGGGGTCCTTAACCTATTTTTCTCTGTCTAACATGCAGACCTTTTTCATACCATAGGGCGTTTTTATTCACTGTGAAAGTAAATATCACATTCAATCGAGAAGCATATTCACCCTGCGTTTACGCGAATCTCAGCTATGATTTTTTGCATTTCGGTAAGTGGCAGGTAGCCACGTAAGATGGTGTCTTCAATCACAAAAGCGGGTGTGCCTGTGATGCCGAGTTGTTGGCCCAGTGCACGCATCCGGCTAATGTGATCAGAAACTTCTTTGCTTTCGATCAACTCGAGGATTGGATCAAGTTCGATTCCCGCATCTTGGGAAATGCGTGATAACGTGCCGTTGTTTATTGGGCCTTTAAATTCCATCAAAACATTATGCAGATTAGCATAGTCTTTTGGGCCATAATGCTGCAACGTTGCAACCGCCAGTCTGGACGCAAGATCACTGTCTTGGCCAAGTATTGGAAATTCTTTGATTACCCAACGAATGTTTTTGTCGACCATAATTAATTGCATCATGTCTGAATACGCACGGCGGCAATACCCACAGCGGTAATCGACGAATTCGACTATGGTGATATCGCCGTCTGGATTTCCACCAACAAAGGATACGCCGTCGTTAAAAATTTCTGGTGAGAGTTTGGATAACATTTCTACGTCGCGGCTTGCTTCTTGTTGCGCTTCGCGATCGCGCAGTACTTGCATCGCTTCCAGTAAAACTTCGGGATTTTCCATCAAATAACTGCGGAT
>DLZA01000360.1:2462-3666 GCA_003447515.1 Paracoccaceae bacterium | reverse complement strand
AATGAAAGTCATTGACACTTTGACCTTTCTGCCACCGGGGTTCCGCAAGGAACATGTCACCCCGGTTGATATTCTTTTGAACAAGGCAGGGAACTTGGGGTTTGTGGCGCTTGGACGGGCGAACCATGTTGGGCTTTTTGACACGGCAACCCGCGAGGTGCTCGACTATATTCTTGTTGGGAAACGGGCCTGGGGTTTAGCTTTAAACATCGATGAAACGCGACTTTATGTGGCCAATGGCTTGTCGGATGATATCTCTATCATTGATCTTGAGAAACGCAGAAGCATCAAATCAGTCAAGGTTGGGTCAGTGCCATATGGTATTCTGGTTTTTGAATAGAATGCAAGATTCCCTCAACCTGAAAATTTTTGTTCTGATCCTAGCCGGGTTTTTCCACCTCTCGACAGGTGCTAGTGTCATGAGTGCCGAAAAAAAAAATGCAATTAAGGTATTCTGGCTGCACCTTGAAGACGATCCCGAATGGCAAGAACAGCGTGCGTACACCGGGTTAAAGCTAAAACAAAAATATCCTGCCTTACGCGGTATTACGGTCGGTTTGTTAGAGAACAAAGTAAAATTACGATCAAAAAAGGCAACTTTTGATTTTACTGAAATCAGCGTGCGCGATGCTCTACAAGGAATTACCAAAATCATGTCATCGGTACCGGACGGCGCAAGTGTTCTGCTAGATTTACCTGATAAAGAAATGCAAGCAGTCATTTCGGGGCTTGCCGATCGTCAAATAGCGCTAATGAACATCCGCAGTAAAGCGATGGTGTTGCGCGAGGCCGCTTGTCAAGCCAACGTCTTTCATCTTATTCCATCGCGCCGCATGTACGCCGATACGATTTCGCAGTTTCTTGCCCTGCGAAATTGGCAACGCGTTTTGCTTTTGGTGGGGTCACATGAAAATGACATCGCAGATGCAACTCAGCTAGAAAAATCCTTCCAGAAGTTTCAGATTAAAATGGTCGATAAGCGCAAGTTTTCGCTGTCAAACAACCCGCGCGACCGGGACATGAATAATCTAAAACTGCTCACGGGTGGCATCGACTATGACGTCGTCGTGATTACGGATGATGCCGGTGAGTACAGCCGGTATGTGCCCTATAATACCTTTCTGCCGCGGCCTGTCATTGGCGGGGCGGGATTGGCAGCGCGGGCCTGGCATTGGTCCTGGGAAAGATACGGCGCGCCACAGCT
>DLZA01000360.1:0-2054 GCA_003447515.1 Paracoccaceae bacterium | reverse complement strand
GATATAGATTGGGCGGGATGGGCAGCAATCAAGCTGATCACGAACAGCGTGCCAGAACCCAGTCCGGACCGTCAGATAAATCTGCTACAAGCGGTCAAGCATAAGGATATTGCCCTCGATGTCTATAAAGGCAGCCGCGGCAGTTTCCGAAGTTGGAACAACCAGTTGCGGCAACCTATGCTAATGGCGACCCACGACGCTGTTGTAGCGAAGCTACCTAATACAAAGTTCCTGCATCCGCATTTTTTCGAAGACACACTCGGCATTGATGCTCCGCAATCAACGTGTCAGTTCAATTAGCGTATTTTCATCACATCACGTTTTGCATAGGCAAACATGACTGTCAGCAAACTTGCGACGGTCACCACTACTAAATAGATCACCGACAAAGTTTTGAAGTCCCCATAAAGTTGATACCTGATGGCTTCAACAGCATGGGTGAACGGGTTCCAATAGCTAATCTCAGCCAATAGCGGGCTGCTTTCTTGAATGCGCCATAGCGGGTAAAGGGCCGATGACAGGAAGAAACTCGGGAAAATAACGAAATTCATTACCCCTGCAAAATTCTCCAATTGCCGGATTGTCAACGATAACAAGAACCCCAATGCCCCAAACAAGATAGCTACCAACAGAAGCAGAGGAGCAACAAAAAGAAGATTCAAGATCTCGAGTTCTATTCCAAGCAGCATTGCAACTAACAAAAACGCATAGACCTGCAAAACCCCAATCAGGCCGGTACTGATCAGCCGAAACAACAACAACAGGGCGCGTGGAAAAGGCGCTGTCATCAACAAACGCATTGTCCCCATTTCCCGATCATAAACCATGGAAAGTGAGGTTTGCATGCCAAAAAACATTAATACCATCGTGCATAGTCCGGGGACGACATAGACATCATAGGTGATATACGTCTGATAAGGTGGAACAATAGAAACACCCAGAATGGACCGGAAGCCTGCAGCAAAAATCACCAGCCAGACAAGCGGACGCACCAGCGCCGACAGCAATCGAGCGTATTGCTGCGAGAATTTCAAAAATTCCCGGCGGCAGATCGCGCAGAACACAATCACCGCACGTTTGTGTGCAGTCATAGATCGCTTCCATCAATGATACGGTCAGTAGACACAGTGGGCTCCCGTTTGCTATCGTGAAAGGTCCATCAGTATGGTCTCAAGCGGTTTGCCATATTTGTTGCGCAGCCCTTCCGATGTATCATCATCGTAAATTTCACCCTGATGCAGAATGACAACGCGGTCTTTATCGTTGATTTCCTCAACTCGATGAGTGGACCACAGGATTGTTGTGTTTGCAGTTTTTGACAATTTTCGTATTCGGTCAGAGAGGACCTTCTTCGTCTTAACATCTAAGTTTGAGGTAGCTTCGTCCATAATTAACAGGCGCGGTTGGCTGATTAGCGCCCGGGCAATTTCAATGCGGCGACGCTGGCCACCACTTAAACGCCGGACCTTTTCACGCAACATATCTCGCGAATCCACCAGATTAACGACGTCATTGATCCGTGCGATGACGTCTTGGGCGGCTAGCCCCTGCAAGCCAGCGAAGTACGTCAAATTCTGACCAACTGTGAGATCCATATCCAGTGTCGTATGCTGAAAGACCAGTCCAATGTTCTTGAGAGCGGCGGTGCGTTCTGATAAGATCGAATGCCCGCAAATTCGGACCTCACCTTTTTGCATAAGCAACAGGGTGGATATTAACGAAAACAATGTTGTCTTTCCAGCGCCATTCACCCCCAAAACAATCACAAACTCCCCGCTTGGAATCTCGAGATCGATATCCTTCAGTATTGACTTCGAACCATAGCTGTAATTAAGATTTTCGATCGAAAGTGCAGTTTTTACCGAGGGGTTTTCCATGATACGGTTAATACTCATAGCATTAGTTATGTTTGCTTTTACAGGCCTTGGCAAGTTCAATGAAGCCTTGGCCAAAGGGAAAATCACTAAGCGTGCGGAGCGTCTTGAGGAAATAAAGATTGATGGTCTTAAAGGATTTTCGGTTGCTGAGATAGAACTTGAAACTGGCAAGTTTTA
>DLZA01000187.1:1329-2550 GCA_003447515.1 Paracoccaceae bacterium | reverse complement strand
GAGCCACAGGCAGGCTCAGATGTGGGTGCGTTGCACTCCAAAGCGGTCAAAAATGCCGATGGAACTTTCGCAGTTTCTGGCCAAAAAATCTATATCAGCTGGGGCGACCATGATTTCGGCGGCAATGTGTGCCACCTCGTACTTGCACGCCTGCCAGATGGTGTTCCTGGCACGAAAGGCATCTCACTTTTCATCGTACCAAAATTTATTCCAGATGCAGATGGCAACCTTGGTGTCGCCAATTCTTTGCGGGTTGTATCACTTGAACATAAAATGGGTCTGCACGGCTCCCCAACCGCTGTGATGGAATTTGACGGCGCGACAGGCTGGATGGTTGGCGCGCCCAATGGTGGCATGGCCGCAATGTTTACAATGATGAACAATGCCCGCCTTGGTGTCGGAACAGAAGGGCTCGGCGTTGCCGAAGCCTCCTACCAAAAAGCATTAGAATTTGCGCTAGATCGCAAACAGGGCAAAACAACTGTTGAAGGCGGTACAGGCAGCATTGCGGATCACGCTGACGTTCGCCGCATGTTGCTTACGATGAAGGCACAGATTGCCGTCGCACGCGCGATCATCCTCGATACAGCCATCAACACGGACCTTGCAAATGCCACAGGCGACAAAACCTTCAAAACCCGCGCCGCTTTCCTAACCCCAATTGCCAAAGCTTTTGGAACCGACACAGGGTCCGAGGTTGCAGACCTTGGCATTCAAGTTCACGGCGGCATGGGTTTTATTGAAGAAACAGGCGCGGCGCAATTTGCCCGTGACGTGCGCGTGACACGTATATACGAAGGTACAAACGGCATTCAATCCATGGACCTCGTTGCACGTAAACTGATGGATGGGGGCACTGCGGCTTTTGCCGTGCTGGAGGACATCAAGGCAACTGCAGCAAATAACCCGACACTCGCAGCAGCCGAGTTTGCGCTGCGCCAAGCGACCGAAACTTTGCTGGCGTCAGACACGTTAAACAGCCGCTTCGCTGGTGCATCCGCCTATCTGCGCGCATTCGCGCTTACCCTTGGGGGGCACTACCTAACTCGGGGAGCAACAGATAATAACCGCACTTCGCTCAACGCCTTTTATACCGCCCATTTCCTGCCACAGGTCAATGCGCTTTGCGCCTCTGCCACTTCAGGTGATTCTCTTCTTTATGCAATTAATACAGATAAACTGGCTGGATAACCTTTGAAAAATATTCAATTCCCTTTTGAA
>DLZA01000187.1:0-942 GCA_003447515.1 Paracoccaceae bacterium | reverse complement strand
CGCCTACCTCTACCCATGAAGCTCGACCATGTTAACATCTATGCATTAGAAGATGGCGATGGTTGGTGCATTGTGGATACGGGATTCCATTCAAAGCGCATGGTAGCAACGTGGGAGAAAATCCTTGCGGGCCCACTGGGCGGCAAGCCTGTCACAAGAGTTTTGGTCACACACCATCACCCAGATCATGTCGGTATGGCGGGATGGTTGCAATCAGCACATGGGGCCACGCTGATTACCACGCGCACCGCGTGGCTGTTCGCGCGCATGCTTTTACTCGACAACCAACACTCCTTGCCACCTGAAACGATAGAGTTTTACCAATCTGCCGGCATGCCCGCCAATATTATCGAGGAGCGTCGCACCCAAAACCCGTTCAATTACGCAGACATAGTGCACCCCATGCCTCTTGGATTTAAGCGAATACAACAGGGCGATACTCTCACAGTCGGCAAAAGAACCTTTGATGTGCATATTGGCAATGGCCACGCACCCGAGCATGCAACACTCTGGTCCCAAGACGACAATATTGTCATCGCTGGTGATCAAATAATCCCTGGTATTTCGTCAAACCTTGGCGTTTATGCAACCGAACCTGATGCCGACCCTGTTCAGGGCTGGCTTGAAGCCTGCGAAGACTTCCAAACTATGGCCAAGGAAGAGCACTTTGTTTTACCCGGTCACAAACTGCCTTTCACAGGCCTACCCGCGCGTATGCGCCAGTTAATCGATAATCATCACCATGCACTTGAGCGATTGTACAATCACCTTAGAACGCCCGCCACAGCCGCTGAGTGTTTCTCGCCACTTTTCAAAAGAACGATAGGGCCTGCTGAGTATGGCCTAGCACTAGTAGAATCTGTTGCACACGTAAATCATCTTCACCAGCAGGGAAAAATCACGCGCACCCGCAATGATGCTGGCGGATGGGTGTACCAGCAA
>DLZA01000414.1 GCA_003447515.1 Paracoccaceae bacterium | reverse complement strand
GTCCCGATCTGGCCCTATGTGAAAAATGTCAGTTCCAAAGTAACCTGATGCTAGAGCGGATCGAGCGCTATCGCCACTTGTTGCAACTTCTTGATATAGGTCCCGTTCTACACCGATTTCATCCAGTTGGATTGCAACAGATGTTTTAGGGCGCGGGGAATTGGTTAAAAGTAGTATGAAGCCGCCAGCATCTCTAAAAGTTTCCAACGCTTTGACCGCAAGTTGAAATGGGCGCTTACCGTTATGCAAACAACCCCAAAGATCGCAGAATACTGCATCATAATTAGCGGAGATCTCTGAAAAATGCTCTATGATCCGGGTCATGCTATGCCTCTTTCAATTTGGCATAATAATTGTGTTTTTTATACTGATTGCAAGAGGCTTTGCATCGCTCAAATTGCAACGTATTGCCAAGAATAAATGTTGCAGAGTTAAGTGTCGTAGTTTTATGATGTTTTTTGGATTGTAGCGTTGCCACGCTGACTTTGATGCACGTGTTATGGAATTTGTGCTGCCTAAGGTACGACTGGTTCTACTTCTATAATGATTTGAAAATAATTACACATACTGTCCCCAGTTGGTCTCACTTATATTGCCAAAATCTGCTTTAGTTAGCGGGCTATAAATTTTAATTTAGTGGCGTTTGAAAATTGTTGGTTAATGGTAAGTGGATACGGAAAACGGCGCCGTTGTTTGACCCTTCGTATGAAAGGGTTCCACCTAGATTTTTTACAATCTCGCGACTGATAGGCAGTCCTAACCCAGCACTTCCAGCAGTAACTTTACTCGACAATTTGGCGAATTTCTCAAAAATGATTTCTATGTCATCTTCGTTAACGCCTGATCCGTTGTCTACAACGTCTAAAACAAGCTGATCGCCAAAGATACGACTTAACACCTCAATTTTGGGGTTTTGCACACCACAGTGTTTTAATGCATTACTAATCAGATTTATCAATACCTGTGACAGGCGGTCTGGATCAGTCAAGACAACCATTTTTTCACTGGTTGGATCTCTTAATATCATTGCGTTAACATCATTTATTTGTGCTTGAGTTGCTATGATTGCACGGTCGATTAAACTGTGAATCGGAACGGTTTCTAGGTTCAGTTGAACTCGACCATGTTCCATGAAGCTGAGGTCAAGAATATCGTCAAGTAACCGTGTAAGGCGGATACTTTCGTCGTGAATGATTGTGGCGAATTTATTTAGCTGTTCAGGTTCCAAAGTGTCACTGTCGCGTAAGATTTCGGAGAAGGTTCGAATAGATGTCATTGGGGTGCGTAGTTCGTGGCTTACTTGGGACAGAAATGTATCTTTTTGTTGTCCTAACTCAGTCATTTTGGCATTTGCAGCACGTAACTGTTCTGCTGTTTGCGCTAGTTCTGTGGATTGTGTTTCTAAGCGTGCAGAGTATTCCATAATTTGTGCAGTCTCATCCGCAACTGCAATCATGTCTTCAAATGATATTTCAGCGCCACCTGTGACCTGTTCCATCATAGCATGTGCTGCCGCCGCACCAACATTACCTGTAAACTCTCGTTCCAGAGTTTGTATAAAGTCGCTTGTTGGTTCTGGCAGGGGCGTTTGCAAACCCTGATTCATCGCTTCTATTTTAAAAAGAGACATTGCTTCCTCACGGCCCAGAATACGTTGAGCTAGGATTAATAAATCTTCAATCGGTGTGCCGCGTGTAATTCCGCGCCGTGCAGACATTTGGCCAAAGACATTGATGAATTGAACAGACTGCAAACGTTCAATCGCGCTTGGTTTCGTGATAACGGACACTAACACAAAGGTCAGCGTATTTACACCCATGGACCAAAATACGGCATGAACCAACGGATCTTGGATTTGCACATTAAAAAGATTTTGTGGTGTGAGCCATGCCATTCTAAATGGGCCATCAGCAAGAGCTGCTTCTGAAAATACAAAGGTCTCGCCAAAGCTTGGAAGAAACAATGTGTAGGTCCAGAGCAGAAAACCCATGCAGATACCTGCAATGGCAGCAGCGCGCGTGGCGCTAGGCCAGAATAAACCACCGATCATGGCCGGTAAAACCTGTGCTACGCCAAGAAAGGCAATCAAACCAATTGACGCGAGTGCGCCAGTCCCGCCTGTAAAGTGGAAGTAGAGATAGCCAAGCGCCAATACGACAGCGATGCTTACACGTCTCGAGCGTAACAAAAGCAATCGCACGTCATCACTCGCTGGATTTCGCGATGCATTCAGATGTAGCCATACGGGAAGTATGATATGGTTTGACATCATGGTCGACAAAGCGATTGATGCCACGATGACCATGGACGTCGCGGATGAAAATCCCCCAAGGAATGCAAGGGTTGCCAAAGTGCTTTGGCTTTGCGCTAAGGGCACTGTCAGAACGAACAGATCTGGGTTCGAATTAAGCGGTAGGGTTGAAAGGCCTGCGATTGCGATAGGCAAAACAAAAAGGCTCATCAAAAATAGGTATAGTGGAAAGGCCCAGCTTGCTGTTGCAAGGTTCCGTTCGTCATTGTTTTCGACAACAATTACTTGAAACATTCGTGGTAAACACAAAACGGCTGTGGCAGATAACACTGTAAGCGCAAGCCATCGAGAATTAAAAATATCACCTGAATTCAAAAGTGCTGGATCCATTCTTGCGAAAATATCGCGCGGACCATCTGCAACGCCCCAAACTACAAAAATGCCAACAGACAAAAGCGCTGCAAGCTTCACAACGGCTTCTACAGCAATGGCTGTGACCACTCCGTTATGACGTTCATTTGCATTGAGGTTACGTGTGCCGAACACGATTGTGAAAACTGCTAGCCCAACAGCCAAATAGAATGCAGTCAGAGCTGGAGAACTAGCTTGATCGCCACTTGATGTGATGAAGACATCAAAACTCAGTGTAAGCGATTGGAGTTGCAAAGCGATGTACGGTGTTGTGCCTATTACAGCCAGAAGCGTAACTAAAACAGCAAGGATACCGCTTTTACCGTACCTCGATGACAGTAGGTCTGCAATTGAGGTAATCCGTTGTTCGCGGCCGATGCGGACAAGTTTGCGAAGTATCCACCACCATCCGATAAACACTAGAGTTGGGCCCAGGTAAATCGTAATGAATTCTAATCCGTTGCGGGCTGCTGATCCTACTGCGCCATAATACGTCCAGGCTGTGCAATAAACAGAAATTGAGAGTGTATAGATCAGTGGAGAACGAAGGAATTTGAACTGTCCCCGAAGGGCAGCAAGTTCAGCCATGTATGCCACAACAAAAAGCAACAAAACATAGATTAGGCAAATCGAAACGAGCAGATTGAAAGAAATCATTCTTGGTCCGCCTTGCTCGCCATTCGAGCCAGGCCAAATGCCAAAATAATCAAGCCAGCCCAAACTCCAAAGATGTAGAAGACAGGCGTAGGTAAACC
>DLZA01000223.1 GCA_003447515.1 Paracoccaceae bacterium | reverse complement strand
TGATGCGGTCAGACTTTGGAGCTGACTTTACAACTTCAAGCTCTTTGAGCAAAACGCGAAATGTAATCAGATCTGTCAAGTCAGCGTGGTGCGCCTCATCAAACAGGCGGAAGTGCTTGTCGCGGATCTGGTGAAGATCAAATGGGATTGCGTAATAATCTTCGCGTGACAAGCTGTCGATTGAAAATTGAAAATTGTTTTCACGAAGCATTTGGTATCCGCTGTTCAATTCACCAAGAGCTTCTTTCTGATGAGACTTAGCAGCAAAGGTTTGATCCTCTTGAGTCATGTTGATTGCGGATGAAACGTAGTCCTGAACGGTTGTGAATTTTGTGTTGTACATGGTATTTCCTCTCTCTCTACATAACTAATATATGACATCTGTCACAGATTACAATAGGGGTAAGCAAAAAAAAGGGGCCGAAGCCCCAATTTATTAGTGATTAATTTCGTTGACCCAGATGCCATAGACCATCTTTTGCGAGCTATCGAAGGTATCTTGTGGTACGCCTTCAATGACAGCGCAGTAATGCTTGGACATACGAGCGATGCAAACACCTTCGGTATCTGATGCCTTGCATTTTCGCCCGTCAAACTTAGGCGCAGCCATCCAGAACCAGCCATGCTTATTAAGCACTTTCTCATAAACAGATTTTGGCAATCCGTTTCGAGCTGACTTCTTGTTGCCAGCATCTTTGTTGGCTTGAGCCAACTCTTTGTAGCAGGCGTCATAGTCGAGGCCCAACGCGATTGACATGGCGCGAACACCGCAGTCGCCAGCGGAACCCTTGCGGCCAGTAGCGGCACGGCCACCATCGTTGTATGTAAAATTTGAGTTAGTCATGTGTAGTCTCCTTCTCTCTCTACATAACTAATATATGACATCTGTCACAGATTACAAGGGGGTGGGGAAAATAATTTCCCCTTTATATCAAATATTTTTACCTGCCTTGCGAAGATTGCTAGTAAACATCCTCAATTCTTCACGCGCATAAAACAGTTTATGTTGCGCATTATTTTGCGCATCCTTACGCAAGCTATCGTCCTGCGCCCGGTCAACTTGAGATCGCAGCCATTGAAGCTGTGACGCTTGAAATGCGGTTAGATCATTTTCCATTTTTTAACTCCAATACTTTCTTAGACGCATCTGCTGCGCCCTTCCCAACAATCACGCAGTGACCGATTCTTTCAAGGTAAGAGATCATTTCCTTCTGATCGGGGGAAAGTCGCCCACCACTTGCCCTCTTCATCTCAATCCACAAATTCCACTCAGGGACAAACAGATCTGGAACCCCAGCCACAACGCCCTCTGCCTTGAACTTCTTGCCAGCAGAGATCGATCTCTTGCCTCCATTGGGAACGGCAAAGATCAAAACCCCTGCGAACTTAGCTCGAAACCAATTAACAAAACCCACCTGTTCATCATGCTCAGAAGGGTATGTCTTCGAGGTCGCTGAGATCAGCGTAACCGCCCTGCGTCTTCGCCTCATGTTTTTTCTCCACTTGTGTGTAATCAAATTGCACAATCTCTTTGTACTTCGGATTGTGGCTAGATGGCTTTACCTTCACACGGCTGGGCTTCTTCCAAAATCTAACCTCATCCAAGGCATCACCCGTTGTGTTGGCAGTGGCCCCAAGTAACGCTTTTCGAGCCTGATACCGTCCCGCTGCATAGCCCCCGTGATCTGGACATAGCCATTCCGAAACCTCTTCAAAGAAGCCATAGCTGTACGTCACTCGAATACTATCTGGCTTGCCTTCTTTCCTGTGACGCCGATAGCTCACGCTATCCACATCAACCCACTCAGACTGCACCTGTGACGATAGCATGGCCCCACGATAGCTGCTTGAGCTGTGGTTTAGTGTCGGGGCAGGAAACTCAAACCCGCACTCAGGGCATATCTGACAGGCCGCATGAACCATCGTCTGGCACTTCTCACACTGCTTGGCAGGAGCTTCGCCATCACCACCCGACATTTTATCCTTGGGCTTCACCTGATCGATGAACCCGTGACGCTCGACATTCTGTCCGTAATCCAAGATCAGACAGTTTTCCTTACCATCAGCGATCCGCGTCCCGCGCCCCACCATCTGAACATACAGGCCAGTAGAAGCTGTTGCTCGAATAAGCGCAACCAGATCCACCTCTGGATGATCGAACCCAGTCGTAAGCACGTTCACATTAATCAGGCATCGCAGCTTGCCGCTCTTGAAGTCGGCAATGGTCTTCTCACGCACAGCTCCACTGTCTGAACCTGTGACAACACCCACATCGATGCCATGATCCTCAAACTCATCCGCCAACATATTTGCGTGATTGACCCCGCTGCTGAACACCAGCCAGCTTTTTCGATCTGCCCCAACATCAATGATCTCTTTGACAGTGGCAGCAACCAGCTCTGGATCAGACGCAGCAGTCGCAAGTTGGCTTTCGATAAACTCTCCCCCACGCTTGCCAACACCTGTCAAATCAATCTGCTTTACGCCACCTTTCGAGATGACCGGGGACAGGTAACCTTGCTCCATTAGCATGGCCACAGGGATGTCATGGGCGATCCCGTCAAAGATCGCGCCTTCGCCTTTATGCAAGTATCCCGTGTCTAATCGATACGGCGTGGCTGTCAGTCCAACTACCTTTACCAGTGGGTTGCACACCTTCAGATCAGTGATGAACCTGTTGTATCGTGTCTCGCTGTTCTTGGGCAGTAAGTGCGCCTCATCGATCAAAACCAAGTCAGGTGCAGGCACAATGTCATACGCCCTTTCCCAGACGCTCTGGATGCCTGCAAACGTGATCGGGCGGTCTAAAACCTTCTGCTTTAAACCTGCGCTGTACATGCCAAAATCAGCCTCTGGGTACAGCTTCAGTAGCCCATTTGCCCCTTGCTCCAGCAGCTCCTTCACATGCGTCACAACCAAGACCCGTGTGCCGGGGAAGCTCATGGCGTCCATGATGATCTGCGCGATGATCGCCGTCTTGCCAGATCCAGTCGGAGCAACGATCAGTGGGTTATCCCCAGCCTTTCCAGCCCAGTAATTGTACAGTCCATCGACAGCTTCTTTCTGATAATCTCGAAGTTCAAACGTCATGCTTCACCTACAGTATTAAATTCAGAAATTGGTATGTGGACTACAGGCTCTATGTCTTGCCAATCACCCCTGTCTTTTCTGCCACCAATTTTTGCGTCCCATTCTTTACTGGATAAATCTACCCAGCCCATCTGATCAGTCCATTGAACTAAAAGAATGCAGTTAACTCCAAAATCGCTATATGATCTTGCGACAACAACTTTAGACATTGAAATAATGTATGTGGAAAATGCAATTTTTTCATTTGTTCTGCATTTTACTTCAACAAAAGTTTTGATTGTTTTATTGTCGATTAAACAAAAATCCATTTTGTATTGTATAGGCAATTTTGCAAAATCTACAGGTTCACCAAAACTTGAAATAAATTTCTTTATTGCAATTGTTTCTTTGCTTAAATCTTCAAAAGTTTCGTATTTTGGCCTAAACGTCATTTACAATTCTCCCCAGAAAATCATCTGCGTCTTGCACAGCTTTGCTTATCCCGTGCTTGCTGATTTCATCTTCAACCTGAGAAATTAAATAATCAACCAGACCATCTTCGATCTCAGCATTGATGATCGGCCAGTGATTGGCCCGTTTCTTCTGGACAATGAAATTTATCATAATGATGGCGATCTCTTTGTCGGTGATGTTGCGCGGCATAACATTCAGCATAATCGCAACCACTTCGCCCAGTTCTTCGCGGTTCATGTTTGCATCCTCCCGTCAAATATCTCTTTACTGTTACCTTTGTTGCGGATGATCTCACCCGTGTCTTGATCTTCATATTCAACAAAATCATCCCCGGCGTCCACCACCTCGAAATCCTTCGGCATGATTTGTGGGATGTACAAATGCTCATCACACGTCACAACAGGCTTGCCCTTCGCGCAGCTCCACGTCCCATCCTTCTCAGGCGTCACATGGCTGCACGTCCGACAGCTAACCTCTGGAATCTTGCATCCGTGGCACACAGCCCAGTAGGGGCAAAACTTGCACTGCCAATTACTCGGATCATCGTGCAGTTTATCTGGTGGTAGGGCAGAGAATACAATGTTCTCAGCTTTGCTGATTAGCGCCTTGGCCTCTGCCTTGTCGAGCTTGATCCTCTCACCATAAATCTCATCTGTGTTTTTGTTGACAGCTATAAAATAACAGCGATCCATTTCAGCGAGATGCATACCAATCTGGCATTGCGCCCAGTAAATTGGCTTAGATTTCTGGACGCCCATATTTTTGGTGGCCTTGAAATTTTTGTCGTTCATCGTCTTGAACTCAAGAGTGTGTGGTTTTTTGCTTTCAGCAAACCCCTCACCAACGCCATCCAATGATAGAGCAAAGTGACCACCACAAGCCTCGAACCTGACCTGTTTGCCAGTGTCTGGATCTCGCTCCCATACCGTCACACCAACCGCTCTAAGGTTCGACACAACGCGATCCTCTTCCCGGTCACCAGTCTCGAACAAACGCAAAAGACGCCCATCAAAGCTAGGCGTCCAAGCGTGTCTAAACTGATACCACAACGCGCGGCTGCATGGGTTGCCAATCTGACTGCCGCCAAGATGAGGACGATGCTCGTTCTTGCGTTTGTCTTTGTAGTGTTGATAAATCGCCTCAATTGTTTTAGGCGTGGAATAGGGTTCTAAGTTCATTTTCTGCTCTCTCTTCTACTCATAAAATGGGGCAGACTATCCGCCCCATCATAGAATAGAACTATCGTTTCCAAGGTGGTGTGGCAGATCCGTTTGATGTAGCAGGAGCCACAGCTCCCAGTCCCTCACCAACAGATGTTACCGCAGCATCATAGCCCTTCACTTCGTTTGATGCATCGTAGCCATTTTCTGCTGGACGCACAGCCAGCTTAACCATAAGTGGTTTGTCTAACAATTCTACGCTGTCTTTGACATCAACGCTAATGGCGTGGGCAATGCTCGCCAAAGATCGCCGCGCAATATCAACCGCAACAGAATTTGGGTTTATTAGGTTTAGTCTATCAAATACCAAACGCCCTTGATATTGACCATCGATAACCTCAATTCTCAATTCGAGGTACGCGCCAGTTTTTTTGGAGTTCGGTTTTTGTTCAGCATTGGTAATCACACACCTGTACCAATCCGCTGGGAGTGGTTCAAAATTTCCCATAGGCTCGACTTCGTGAATATTATATGTTGAAAGATCCATTAGAGTTTTCCTTTTCTTACTCTGCTACAAATTTTGCAAATGGGTTGCCGCCATCGAAAGTGAATGGCAGTGGTTCAGTGATATTGAACCGATTTTTGGTGACGCTTGATGCCTGTGGAAAGCACAAGATCTCACGTTCACCTGTAGAAATGGCGCGTTTTTTATCGCCATCCCCGCGTGTAAATGTCTTCAGTCGGATCAAACCAACTAGATCGACATTATCCGTATAGTGCGGAATCGACTTCTTGTGCATCCGCACACAGTAACGTGCGTATGGGTCCAAGTCCGGAAGGTCCAAGGTTTCAGTGTCGGCGTGGCCAATGAACACGACATTCATGCCAGTCTCATAGGCTAGGCTACCAGCCCACTCACGGATTTGACGATGCACCTCAGATGCAGTGCCATACCCTGCGCCATACCCACCACCAGCTTGGTTTATACTTTTTGCCTTTGGATCGGCAGCGACAATTTCTGCCTCAACTAGAGTGGCCAACTGCGTAATGCTGTCGATCACAACCGTCTTAAACTCATGTTTTTCTGTTGCCAAAACCTCAATGGCATCCAGCACGTCTTGGGTAGACGTAGCGAGCGGGAACAGGCTGACGTTCTCATTCCCCTGTAGGCTGGCTGTGCCATCCTCAGTTCGAATAAACACAGGATTTGGAAACATTGCAGCCAATGTTGTTTTGCCCATTCCACCCTCACCAAAGAGCGTGGCGATGACTGGCCGTTGCCCGGTAGGTTTTGACAGTGATTTTAAATTAATGGCCATTAGAATAGACCCCCGAATATTTTGCTGAATATCTCATCTAGCATTTTTTCCATTTCCATTTCAGTCTTCATTTTACTTCTCCACTTGTGTAAAAATAATGTTTACCAATTTTAGTTATTCTCGTAAGAGATTTTGACTTTGACCAAGATGGCTGGACATAGTCTGCGTGATAGTTCAGCGCGTTTGTCGGCAGTAACCCCACGTTTTTTTCAGGGTTATCTAGTGTCACATTGGCCACCCACTGTGCGCGAACCCAAGCCTCTCTTTCGTGTGGCTTGTCGCTCTTGCCGTCGTGCGTCCACGAAAATTGCTTACGCTGCCAGACAACACCACACAAAGTGTCAGGATATTTGTCCGACTGAACTCGGTTCATAGTGACTTGCGCGACTGCAAATTGGCTGAGAACACTGGCCTCTGAACGCGCCTCAAAATAAACATTCAGAGCCAGACATGTTGCGGCCATCATTACAGATGCTCGACTTTAACACCAATCTTGCCTTGCTTGGATTCGAAAGCCTTTGAGACTTTTGCCCAGAGCCGTGGCTCTTTCTCCAACAGGTAGCGACAGCCCTGCGCGTCAACAGACATCACCACCTTTATCGGGTGCATGTTTTCAGGGATTTTATCTTTGATTTTATCCCAGACAATCGGATCAACTTTGCGTGACACAGGCTGTGTCAGCGTGACTTTGTGTTGTTCCAGTTTGTGGGAAATTGAGCCTTCATCTTTGACATCTAATGCCTTTGTGATTTGCTCTTCTATCGCACGGCGTTTCGCGATAATTTGTTTTTCTTGCGCCTTAACTTCTAGCCACTCGGAGGCCAATCCATCAATATTGCTCATGGCAATTTTCCTTTTCTTACTCTCTCTACAAAAATCGGTTTACAGAAAGATTTGCAGAGAGTAAAGATATTTTTACACATTTTGAAAAAAAGGACAGAAAATGACCACATTGATCCCTATCGATGACATCCGAAAATCTTTATCAGACAGGCGTTTAACTGTTGTTGCAGAGAAATCTGGATTGTCCCACCCAACCGTAAAAGCAGTCGCTGACGGTAACGAACAAATCAGCCTGAACACATGGAAAAAGCTCTCTGAATACCTGAGTGATTCGAAATGAGGATAGAAGAATATTGCTCAAAACTGGGCTGGTATCTAGTCACGATCCCAGCAGGATCTAAAGGTCCGACATCCTTTGGTTGGCAGCAACCAGAAAAGGCACTGTCAGACCCAGAAGCCGCTCGCGCATACTATGATAAAAACCCCACACATAATGTTGGTTTGCTACATGGCGCATCAGGAACGTGCGCTGTTGATATCGATCATGTCGAGAATACCAAGCTGATTTTTGAGGAGCTGGGCATCGACTTCAGCTTACTGATGAACTCCGCACCACAAATCATTGGGCGCGAAAATCGTGGCAAGCTGATCTTCAAGGCTCCACCAGATATTGTAACACACAAAATATCGTGGCCGACTGAGAAAGATCCACGAAAAAACGAAGTTGTCTTTGAGCTGAGAGCTGGTTCAGTGCAGGATGTCTTACCACCATCGATCCACCCAGATACTGGGCGCCCATATGAGTGGTCAGGTATGCCAATCTGGGATGGTCTTCCAGAGTTGCCGACACAGCTCCTGACACTCTGGAGAGATTGGGAAAAATTTAGAACCCAGCTCCAAGACATTTGCCCTTGGAAAAAGAAGGCGCAGTTCCAGCCAACGAAGAAGCCACGGCCAAGGGGCAACAACACGTCAGTGATCGACGCCTACAATGAGGCCCATGACATGCACACACTTCTGGTGCAG
>DLZA01000231.1:11672-11792 GCA_003447515.1 Paracoccaceae bacterium | reverse complement strand
GGCTCCATCGAATACGTAAAAAGATTGGAGGCTTCACTTAACCGCCAAGGCTGTAAGATTTATTTGGGTGCCAATGTACAGGGCGTGCGCCGTAACTCAAAGAGTGTCGAGGTGCGCTGC
>DLZA01000231.1:8701-11272 GCA_003447515.1 Paracoccaceae bacterium | reverse complement strand
ATGCTAGCGGATCCGTCCACTGACGAAACGGCACTCCTCGGCGCGATCAAATACCAAAATAACCGTGCAGTATTGCATGCTGATCCGACAGTTATGCCAAAACGGAAAGCGTGTTGGGCAAGCTGGACATACTCGACAGTCAAACAAAACGTTGCGGACCCTGTCGGTATTACATATTGGATGAATTCACTACAGCCAATCCCACAAGAAGATCTTTTGTTGGGTTCTTTAAACCCAAGTTCATCCATTAAGGAAGAGTTGATCTACGAGGAAACCAACTTCATGCACCCAGTTTTTGATCTTGCGGCACTTGATGCGCAAACAAGGCTGAAAGGACTGCAAGGACAGAAAAATACATGGTTTTGTGGTGCTTACATGCGCAATGGGTTTCACGAAGACGGTTATTCGAGCGGCGTTGATGTGGCGGAAGATATGGGAATGGTTCCACAATGGGTATGAGGCCTGAACACATCTGTGGGGTCACGTATCATGGGCGGCATGGTTCAATTAAAAACGCGTTTCGCTATCGTGTGGACTACGTTCTAACAGATTTGGCATCCAAGGTAAAAGGCCCAAACTTATTCTCTCACAACCGAGTCAATGTTTCCGCTATATTTGATGTGGATCACGGTGGGTTGCGTAAAGAGGGTCGTGGACTTGAGTGGGTTTATGAGATGCTTTCAAAACATGGTTTTGGGCAACTGACCGAAGGACGCATTCTTTTGCTGGCCCAACCGCGGGTGTGGGGGCATGTGTTCAACCCGGTCAGTTTTTGGCTGATCTACGACACAACGGATGTGCTGCGAATGGTCATCGCCGAGGTTAATAATACTTATGGGGATCGCCATTCCTATATGTGCTATCATAAACACCTCAGCCCAATCCTGCCTACGGATCGTTTAAAAGCGCAGAAAACACTTCATGTGTCGCCATTCCAACCAATCTCTGGGGAATATACCTTTCGGTTCGATATTACGGATGAACATGTGGGAGTCGTGATCGACTATCGTAGTGCGGAAAGTGGTGTCTATGCGACTTTTCACGGGCGTAGGCAGTCCATGACAAATAGATCCATTGTCGGCACAGCTGTTGTACGACCGCTCGGATCTTTGAGGGTGTTAGCGTTAATTCATTGGCAAGCGATGCGATTGTGGTGGAAAGGTGCAAGTTTTCGAGCGCGCCCTGTCGCGCCAGAAAGCGAGGTATCTTCGTGAAGACGTTTCATGCCAAGGTGATCGCCGTAATTTTTGTAGCATTTCAAACAGTAGCGTCAGCGAATGCCGCCCCAACCGAGGTGGAAAAAGAGTTATCAGCGCCGCAACTTAAGGGCCAACATACAGCGCAGTACTGGGGGTTTCAGTTGTTCAATGCAGAACTGTGGACCAATCAACCTGGGAAATTCAGCTTAGACCAGCCGTTTGCCTTGACTTTGAGCTACTTAATCCCGTTCAGCAGAGAGTTTTTAGCTTGGTCTTCTATCAAAGAAATAGCACGGGTAGAGGGTAACTCGCCCAAAAAATATGTGAAACTAGAGCAACAGTTAAGAAATTGCTTAATATCCGTGAGAAAAGGCATGCGGATCACTGGGATTGCTGAATCTGTAGATACGGTGGTGTTGTATGTGAATGGTCAAAAGAGCTGCACTATGCATTACCCAAACCTGCGTGAGCGGTTTTTTGGTATTTGGCTGGCCCCTACCTCTCGTGACACGCGCGGCGCTCAGAGTTTGCGTGGATCCAACTAGGTGACCCCTGCATCAAACATAGGACTGCATCGTTATGCAAGTTTTGCAGGGGTCTTAGCAGCGGCTGGTATACCACTCTATATCCATGCGCCTAAATTTTATGTCGATCAGTATGGTGTGTCGTTAACTGCAATTGCTTCCGCTTTGCTGGGTCTACGGATGCTCGACTTTATCCAAGATCCT
Source organism: Paracoccaceae bacterium (assembly GCA_003447515.1). Classification (GTDB taxonomy): domain Bacteria; phylum Pseudomonadota; class Alphaproteobacteria; order Rhodobacterales; family Rhodobacteraceae; genus Amylibacter. The sequence continues at coordinate 9,345 of DLZA01000231.1, read as the reverse complement.
GCGTTGGGTTGGGTCGTTGATCATTTGGGTAAGTGGCGAAGCACATTTGCTAGTGGAATGACGGTCCTTCTGGCTGGTGCAATGGTCGCGTTGTTCGCCGTGCCCGCACCAATCAATCCGCTCATGTGGTTCATCGTTTGTCTTGCGGTTCTGTTCACGGCATTCAGTGCTCTTTCGATTCTGTTTTACTCCCAAGGTGTCGCGAAAGGCGACACTATTGGAGATTATGGTCATGTGCGCTTAGCAAGTTGGCGCGAAAGCGGTGCTCTTATTGGTGTATGCCTGGCTGCAATCTTGCCGACCATCTTCCTCAGCTTTGGGATTGGCGTACCGATGGCCACTTTTGCCATTGTCTTTGCCGCGTGTGCAGTCTTTGGAGCTGCGATGATGTTGAAAGAATGGCGGTGTAGATCATATCCAGTATCAAGTAGTCTTCGCGAATTGATTTCAGATCCCGTATTGCGTCAACTTTTGGTGATTGGTCTGTTAAACGCTGCCCCTGCAGCGGTTACTTCTAGCCTATTCCTTTTCTTTGTCGAATATCGATTGGGCAGTGCTGAAGGTGCGGGATTACTCTTACTGCTGTTTTTCTTGGCTGCTGCTGCAAGTGTACCAGTTTGCGCCAAAATCGCGCGCCTCAAAGG
>DLZA01000231.1:0-8331 GCA_003447515.1 Paracoccaceae bacterium | reverse complement strand
TGACTTTCAGCTTTGTGACCACGCTCGGGCAGGGTGATGTTTGGGCTTTTGCAATAATCTGCGTGTTCTCTGGCGCAGCGCTTGGTGCAGATATGACGCTTTTGCCGGCGATGTTTAGCCAACGTCTCAAAACATTGCAATGTGGGGGAGGTCAAGCATTCGGCCTTTGGAATTTTTGCACTAAGCTCACACTTGCGGTGGCAGCCATCAGCGTTCTGCCCGCTTTGGATTACGCTGGCTTTTCTACTCAAAATGTAAACCCACCACAGGCATTGTTTGTTTTGACGTTCAGTTACGCAGTCATTCCCTGTATTTTGAAAATTTTTGCGTTGGCAGTTCTGTATTGGACACCGATTGAGGAGACACAATATGCCTGACTTTGTAATTTTTTTGATGGGTGCAACAGCTGCGGTCCTTTGCTTGGTTTTGATGCTGCGCCTTGTTGGATTTAAGGCTCAAAAGCCGCAAGATTACGGTAAGGGAGGGCCTAAATTTGATATCCGCACTCATTTAAGTGGGCCATTGGTGATGGAGGGTGTGCTTTACGGTCCAACAGGTCGTGTAACATCGCGCTTTGTGGCTCAGGCGCACGGATCTTGGGATGGGGAAAATGGTCATTTGGTAGAAGATTTTAAATTTGATAGTGGTTCGGAGCAAAAGCGCGAATGGTTTTTGACTGCTAAGACTGATGGAAGCTTTGACGCAGAGGCACCTGATGTTGTGGGCGTTGGGCAGGGCAAACAAATGGGCTCTGCGGTAGAATTTAAGTACCGCATTAAGTTGGCGGATGCTGCTGGTGGGCATGAGCTGGATACCACGGATTGGATGTATATGCTTGAAAATGGTACCATCGTGAACCGTAGTCAAATGCGTAAATTCGGCATTAAAGTGGCAGAATTGGTGGCGACTATTCGCCCAGCTGAAGTCTGATGCAACGGGGTATGCGGTATTGGCTGGTTGGGGCCTCTGAAGGGCTGGGTCGTTCGCTTGCCCACAAACTGTCCTCGATGGGAGTCGAGTTGGCGCTGAGCGCACGAAAAGTTGATCGTTTGCAAAACCTTGCTGATGAATTACCTTCGGCTGCTAGTATTTACCCTTTAGATGTATCTGACTTACGGGCGGTAAAAGCTACCGCGGAAGATGTTGGGCAGATTGATGGTGTGATCTATATGGCGGGAGTTTATTGGCCTATGGATGCCAAGCATTGGGATGCTGATGTCGTAGAAGCGATGTGTGATATAAATTTTACAGGTGCTGCACGCGTTATGGGTGCAATCGTACCCAAGATGATCGAACGCAATGAAGGCCACGTAGTGCTTATCGGTAGCTTATCGGGCTTTCGTGGGTTGCCGGGGGCCATCGGATATGGTGCGAGCAAGGCAGGCATGATGCATTTGGCAGAGAATATGTATGCTGAGCTTCATAAAACAGGAATAAAGGTGCAATTGGTTAATCCAGGCTTCATCAAAACCCGTTTGACTGATAAGAACGAATTCAACATGCCCTTTGTAATGGGCCCTGACGAAGCTGCTGAAAAAGTGGTGGCTGCAATGCTTTCAAATCGTTTTCAAAGTAATTTTCCACGGATGTTTTCTTGGTTGTTCCGTGGGGCAAATTTTTTGCCTGCTTGGGCTTTTTATCGTTTGTTTGGGCGCAAAGACGGTACTTTAAAGAAATTACTCTAAGTGAATAAGTCGAAAGTTACAGAGCATAGTTAGTCATCGTGAGCCCATTTTCATTAAGTGACAACGAAGGTTCTTTTACAATTGGAATTGTTGGCCTGCCCATGTGGCTTGCAATCAGCTAAGTTCCACCACAATATTTTTTCGTCTATTTCTGATACTATAATCCTCGCATTGTGGTTTTGATTTGTGTCATCACGTTTGGTGGGTGCTAATTTTTTAAATGTCTCAACGAATGCCACTAAAAAGTTTGGTCGGTTGTTTCAAAAATGTGCAGGCTAAACAGAAGAAAAATAGAGGAGGTTCATCAAAAAAAGTGAAATGTGTGAGGGGGTCATTCTTACAATTGATTAGCTCAAGAATCTCATCAGGGTTGTAGAGAAGAATATTTGAGGCAAAGGCATTGTTAAACTCTCTCGACATTAAGGCGCACTTGAAAACCAACAATGTGCGACGTTATCGAATATGAATATGTCGATTATCCACACTACGAAATTGGGCCCCTGTGGTCTATGTATGGAAACGCCTACAGTCCTTGGAGTATACACAATGACCGATTCAATTAAATTCACGCTTGACGGTCAGGTTGTGGTGGCTGAACGAGATGAAACTATTTGGGAAGTGGCAAAGCGCAAAGGGACAATAATTCCACATTTGTGTCATTCGGGTGAAAAAGGCTATCGGCCTGATGGTAACTGCCGAGCGTGCATGGTCGAAGTGGATGGCGAACGTACGCTTGTAGCGTCTTGTATTCGCAAACCATCTGAAGGGATGGTGGTGAATTCTGATAGTAATCGTGCACAAACCGCGCGCAAGATGGTTATGGAAATGTTAGTGGCAGATCAGCCAAAGCGCGAGGTGGCACATGACAAGTCTTCGCACTTTTGGGATATGGCTGATCTGAATGGTGTGGTCGACAGTCGGTTCCCCAAGTTGGAAAATAACCGCATCCCATTGCTTGATGACAGCCATGTAGCAATGTCTGTAAACCTCGACGCGTGTATCTCTTGTAACTTGTGCGTGCGGGCTTGCCGAGACGTACAAGTAAACGACGTGATCGGTATGGCTGGGCGTGGTCATGACAGCCAGATTGTTTTTGATATGAACGATCCAATGGGTGAAAGCTCATGTGTGGCTTGTGGTGAATGTGTTCAGGCCTGCCCAACGGGTGCATTGATGCCTGCAAAAGCGCTAGATGAGTTTCTTGTTGGTGACAGCAAAGATTACGATGAAGAAGTGAAATCTGTTTGTCCATTCTGTGGTGTGGGCTGTCAGGTTTCTATGAAAGTGAAAGATGGCAAAGTAGCTTGGGTGGATGGTATTGATGGCCCTGCGAACGAAGGCCGTTTATGCGTAAAAGGTCGTTTTGGGTTTGATTACATTCACCATGATCACCGTTTGACCAAACCGTTGATTCGCCGGGATGATGCACCTTCTAAGGGGCTGAATGTGCATCCTGACAATGTGTTCGATTTCTTCCGTGCAGTTTCTTGGGAGGAGGCGATGGCTTTTGCGGCCGGTGGTTTTAAGAAATTACGCGATAATTTTGGTGGAAAATCTGTTGCAGGATTTGGATCTGCGAAATGTACAAACGAGGAAGCTTATTTATTCCAGAAAATTATCCGTCAGGGTTTTGGGCACAACAACGTCGATCACTGTACGCGGCTATGCCACGCATCATCGGTTGCGGCGTTAATGGAAAATGTTGGATCGGGTGCGGTGTCTGCAACGTTCAACGAAATTGAGAATGCGGATGTAGCAATCGTTATTGGGGCAAATCCTGTAGAAAACCATCCTGTCGCCGCTACGTTCTTCAAGCAGTTCACCAAGCGTGGCGGTAAGTTAATCGTGATGGATCCGCGGGGTGTTGGCCTCGGCAAATACGCGACACATCGTCTAAAGTTTCGTCCAGGTACTGACGTTGCTATGTTGAACGCAATTATGCACACAATCGTGGAGGAAAATCTCTATGACCAGAAATACATCGAAGCGTATACTGAAAATTGGGAAGCACAAAAGGCGCACCTTAAAGATTTTCCACCAGAAAAGATGGCTGATATTTGTGGTGTGAAATCAGAAGAATTGAAAGAAGTGGCCCGGTTGTTTGCGAATGCGAAAGCGGGAATGATTTTTTGGGGCATGGGTATTTCTCAGCATATCCACGGTACAGACAACTCGCGCTGTCTTATCAGCCTTGCACTAATGACGGGTCAGGTGGGCCGCCCCGGTGCAGGTTTGCACCCGTTGCGTGGCCAGAATAACGTGCAGGGTGCGTCTGATGCAGGTATGATCCCTATGTTCCTGCCAGATTACCAGCCTGTAGGAGAAGATGGCGTCCGTTCGGCATTCAACGAGATTTGGAAATCTGATGTGGATTTTGGCGCGGAAAAGGGCCTGACTGTTGTTGAGATTATGGACTCAGTCCATGAAGGTGATATCCGCGGTATGTATATTCTCGGCGAAAACCCTGCAATGTCTGATCCCGATGTGGAGCATGCACGGGACGCATTGGCGAAGCTGGAGCACTTGGTAGTGCAGGATATTTTTTTAACTGAGACTGCAAATTATGCCGATGTTATTTTACCTGCGAGTGCCTTCGCTGAAAAAACTGGGACTGTGACGAATACAAACCGTCAGGTTCAGATGGGTCGCCCTGCTGTGCTTCCACCAGGCGAAGCACGTGAGGATTGGGCAATCACCACTGAATTAGCGGATCGGTTGGGGCTTGCTTGGGGTTATACACATCCAAGTGAGGTGTTTGCTGAGATGAAGATGGGGATGAGCTCTTTGAATAACATCACATGGGAGCGTTTGGAAAACGAGGCTGTAACTTATCCATCGTTATCTCCAGAAGACCCTGGACAACCGATTGTGTTTGGAGATGGTTTTCCACGTCCAGATGGGCGTGCAAAATTTACGCCTGCGAGTATTATCGCACCTGATGATGTGCCTGATGCGGAATATCCGATGATCCTGACCACGGGACGTCAACTCGAGCATTGGCACACGGGATCCATGACTCGCCGTGCAAGCGTTTTGGATGGTTTGGAGCCAGAGGCAAACTGTTCATTGCATCCGAAGACATTGCGTAAGATTGGTGTGATGCCAGGTGGTATGATCCGTTTGACGACTAAACGTGGGTCCATCGTGACTATGGCTCGCGCGGATCGTGCTGTAGCTGAAGACATGGTATTCCTACCATTTGCATATGTTGAGGCAGCGGCTAACATCCTTACCAATTCGGCGCTTGATCCATATGGAAAAATTCCTGAGTTCAAATTTTCGGCTGTGAAATGCGAGAAGGTTGAAGAGGCAATTGCAGCGGAATAATTGGTTTTATTACATACTCTGACGATTTGGAGACAGGGGCGTTACTTTAGTCCGCTTCATTTTGTTGATTTTCAGATATTCATGTAATGGAGCGTTTGGAATTTTTGGCGCAAAGAGGTTGTCTCGGATGCAAGCGATTTTGCATCTTTTGATTTAAGTGTTCGTACTAGCAAGTCTGTAATTTCAGGCACGTCACTTACTGTCACCCCAAAGCGTACGATTTCAGGCGTGCCTATACGCAAACCGTTCAAATCGCCTTCAACCGGCGCGATAGGCAGGCCGATTCCACAGGTCAGAAATCCCGCTTCGCGTAATTTTTTTGCTGCTGTTTGACCGCCACCAAATTGTGCCGCTTCGATAGCAAACTGGTGCGATGTCGTCCCACTTTTTGTTTTTGCAAACACAGGAATACCCAGCTTTGTAAGTTCATTGGCAAACGCCTGTGCTACGTCAATCATTTGCTGCGCATAGGCCGTTCCATGATCGCACCAGTCCAGCAGCGTAATGGCGAGCGCTGCAGACTTCGCTGCATCAAAATTTGCCGTCATACCTGGAAATGCAATCATATCGAGCTGTTTTGCCAATTCTGCGTTATTTGTCACGATTAGACCGCCCGCAGGTCCACCGAGGGATTTATATGTGCTCATCGTCATCAAATGAGCGCCATCCGCCAGCGGATCAGGCCAGCTACCGCCTGCTATGATACCGCATTGGTGTGCAGCATCAAACAGAACCTTCGCGCCCACTTCATCTGCAATGGCACAGATTTCGGCAACGGGATGAGGAAACAGGTTCAGTGAACAACCAATGGTGATTAATGCAGGATTAGTTTTATGGGCTATTTCCCTTAGGCCTGTCACGCTAATTGTGTAGCCATCTGCATTTACCGGTGCGTGTACTACGTTTAACCCATAAAGCCCGGCGCAGCCTGCCATGTGGTGTGTAACATGACCACCAATTGACGTGGGTGGCGCGATGATCGTATCACCGGGTTTGCAAGTGGCCATAAAGGCATAAAGGTTCGCAATCGCGCCCGATGGCACGCGAATTTCAGAGAAGTCGGCGCGAAAAACTTTAGCGGCCAGTTCGGCACAGATCACTTCAATTTCTTCGATTGCTTCTAACCCCGTTTCGTATTTATCACCCGGATAGCCAAGGGATGGGCGCTCACCAATGCCACTTGATAACAGGGCAGCGGCACGTGGATTGATTTTGTTTGTGGCTGGATTTAAATTGAAACAATTCTGCTCATGAATTGTGCGGCTATCACTCGCAAGTTTTTCGATCCGATTGGCGATATCGAAGCTGCTGGCTTTCGAGGTCTCGGATGCAATCCGTTGCACCAGTGTTTCACTGTGGCGTGGCACCCAAGGACGGTATTGCAAGGCGGTCATATCTGAATCTTTCCTTTGATTTTTTACTTGAATTTAGATCCAATGTACATCTCCAAGAAAGATGTAACCTGCGCCGTAAATTGTTTTTATCAGTTTAGGGTTTTTGGGATCATCTCGTAGTTTAGTGCGCAGGCGGGACACACGCACATCCATGGCGCGATCAAAACTATCTGATGCATCACCGCCAAGGGCTTCCTGCATATAGGCGCGGGAAATAAGACGATTTGGGGCATTTAGAAACAGACGTAAAACTTCTCCCTCGGCTTGGGAAAGAGGAGCAATCTTACCTTCATCTTGAGTCAATAGGTATTGGTCAAAATCAGCTGACCAGCCTGAAAATTTTGCCACTTGTGATGTCTTGGAATTGGTTGCTTTACCACGGCGCAATAGTGCGCGCGCGCGCGCAACGACTTCGGCAGGATCGAATGGTTTAATAATGTAGTCATCTGCCCCAAGCTCGAGCCCGGTAATCTTGTCCTGTACCTGGTTGCGCCCTGAAATAATGATAATCGCCGCTCCTTGGTCGCTTGCCAAACGATGCACTAGCGCGAGGCCATCTTTGTCTGGGAGTCCCAGATCTACCAGGCAAATATCCGGAGTCGTTATCTTCAAATATGCTTCAAATTCCGTCGCACGTGCAAAGCTGACAGTTCGAAATCCTGCTGCATCAAGGGCATCAGCCAGGGTGAGGCGGATTTGTGGTTCGTCATCAAGGATTGTTATTAAAGGGGCAGGGTGAGTCATGCGTGAACTTTACTAAATTTTTCGGCCAATTGCGGTGCTGTAAAAGGCTTGCGCAGCACGGGAAATTGCGAACTTGCTTGTTGATGCACAGGGTCATCCGCAGGCAGGCCTGTCATCATAATCACGGGCATGTTGTGCCCCAATGTCAAAAGATTGCGGGCCATATCAAATCCGTTCATCCCGTCACCCAACATGATGTCGGTTAAAATATGGCTGATACCCGGAATGCGCATTAAACTTAACGCTTCCTTTGCATGCTCTGCTTCAATCACAGAATGTCCCATTTCGCGCAGCATTTCGCGTGTTTGAAGGCGTAGGTCTTCACGATCTTCGACCAGCAGAACCATCCCTGGGTTTTTGGTGCGGATACCAAAGCGCAAAGGCAGTTGGATAGTCACTTCCGCCCCAATCAGTTCATGGTTACTGATTCGTACGCGACCGCCAGACATTTGTGCAAAGTCATAAACCATTGTTAAGCCGAGCCCCGATCCCTCAGCTGCCTTTGTTGTAAAAAACGGATCAACAGCGTTCTGTAGGGCCTCTGAAGTGAATCCTGGCCCAGTGTCTGTGACTGTAAACTCAACCCAGGTTGTTTCTCTCAAACGCGCAGTTAATAGAATATGGCCATTTCCAATTATCGCATCGCGGGCGTTAAGTATTAGATTTAGGAGTCCGTCCTGCATAAAGCCGTGGTCAAGCATTATTGCCTTTGATACGCCTTGGTTTTCAGTTTTGAAGTTAATACCTTCAGGTAGAGCCGCCGAAGCAAGGTTCTGAATGTTTAAAAACATGTCATCCACATTTACCGCCGAAATGGACAAGTCGCGACGGCCCGATACATCAGAAAGTTTGTCCAGTAATTCGCCCCCGCGGAGGGCTGCCGCCTTAGTCGTTGCGATGGCGTCCTGAGCGTCAGGTGGTAGATTTTTGATTCGCTCTAGTTTGCCCTGTAGGCCGAGGATGACTGTGAGTAGGTTGGCAAAATCATGAGCCAACCCACTGGTCAGTTGCGCCGCCAATTCTCGTTTGCGTGTTTGCATAAGTGCTGCGCGGGCCTGTGCCTCTGCAGTAATGTCCATTGATAGAATATAGGCGCCGTTTATGTTGCCGTCTTGGGCAACGTCTGGAGTAAGTGCGACGCGGATTCGGCGGGTGGCGTCTTGCAGATTAATTTCGATTAC
>DLZA01000131.1 GCA_003447515.1 Paracoccaceae bacterium | reverse complement strand
ACGAAGAGCAACACTTTGGTGTTAACCATAAAGAACGTTTGAAACAGCTGCGTTCTGACATCCACGTTTTGACCCTCACTGCCACGCCAATTCCACGCACTCTACAAATGTCACTATCCGGCGTACGTGAACTTTCTATCATTGGAACGCCACCAGTCGATCGACTTGCCATTCGGACGTATGTTTCAGAATTTGACGCCGTTACCCTGCGTGAGGCTTTGTTACGAGAGCACTACCGTGGCGGGCAGTCATTCTTTGTCGTACCGCGTATTTCTGATCTGCCTGAAATCGAGGATTTCCTTAAAACACAGGTTCCCGAGGTCTCCTTCATTATTGCCAACGGCCAGATGGCAGCTAGTGATCTCGATGACCGTATGAATGCATTCTATGACGGCAAATATGATGTACTACTGGCCACCACAATAGTCGAAAGTGGGCTGGATATTCCAACCGCGAATACAATGATTATCCATCGCGCAGACATGTTTGGATTATCTCAATTATATCAAATAAGGGGTCGAGTCGGGCGTTCTAAAACTCGTGCTTATGCGTATTTGACGACAAAACCTCGTAAACCGCTAACGCCAACAGCAGAAAAACGGCTCAGAGTCTTAGGCAGTCTTGATAGTCTTGGAGCAGGGTTCACTTTGGCGTCCCAAGATCTGGATATTCGAGGGGCAGGGAACCTTTTGGGTGATGAACAGTCAGGCCATGTACGTGAAGTTGGTTTCGAACTTTATCAAGAAATGATGCAGGAGGCGATTGCCAAAATGCAGGCGGGTGGTATGGAAGGATTGACGGACTTCGACAGCTGGTCGCCACAAATAAATCTAGGGGTACCGGTGTTGATCCCAGAAACCTTCGTTCCTGATCTTGATGTGAGACTAGGGTTATACCGTCGCTTGTCTTCACTTACGACGAAAGTAGAGCTGGAAGGCTTTGCAGCCGAATTAATCGATCGCTTTGGTAAGCTCCCCACAGAAGTTAACACATTGATTAAAATCATACGCGTTAAGGGCATGTGCAAACTTGCTGGAATCGCAAAATTAGACGGTGGACCAAAAGGTGCTGTAATTCAATTCCACAACAATAAATTTTCCAACCCTGCGGGACTGGTAGATTACCTTCAAGAACAACGCGGCACTGCTAAAATAAAAGACAATAAAATTATTGTACTGCGAAATTGGGACAAAGATGAAATTAAGATAAAAGGGGCTCACATTATTGCCCGAGATCTAGCAAAGTTTGCACAGGCTTAGTCTAATTTTCTTGGATTGAATTGATTCAATAAAAAACCAGTCCCAGCACAGAGGCCTATTCCTAAAATAAGTGGTACACCTGTACCGTCATACAATTGCCCAATTGGGATTACCAAAACTATGCTACCGGTCGTTGAAATAGCGCCAATCAAAGCACTGGCAGTGCCCGCAATGTGCCCCATTGGCTCGAGGGCCATTGCGTTAAGGTTTGTGAACACTAATCCAGACACAAAGAACATCATGATTGACCAGGCTACAAACACCGGTAGTAGTAGTGTGCTTTCAATCCAACCCGACCAAATTGCACCGCCAGTGACAAAGGATAGAACGCAGATTATTAGCATGCCAAAGGTGCTCAAAAGCCACATGCCAAGCCGCACAACAAGCACAGCATTAAGCACACCTGCAAGCCCAGACAGCACTGCAATAATCCCAAAATAAAGTGGAAAATCTTCGCCCACGTCTAGCCAATCGACAAATACTTGTTGTGCAGAACTTAAGTATGCAAATATCAACGAATAAGCGAAACCCAATATGAACATTGACATCATGGCACGGCGAGATTTACGGATTTCGACCCATCCATCAACAAGCACCTTCCATCGAATTGGTTTACGTTTTTCCATCCTTAAAGTCTCTTCTTGGCGCAACCACAACCACAAGGAAACTACGCCACCCAGACCCACACACGATAAAAAAATTGATCGCCACCCAAAGATGTTCATAAGGTATTGCCCAAAGAGTGGTGCCACTCCTGGTACCAAGACGAACAACATCATTGTTAGCGACAAAACTCGGGCCATTTCACGACCTGTGTACAAATCACGAACCATTGCCATGCCCACAGTACGTGGTGCTGAAATGCCTAGGCCTTGTACGAATCTTGCTAAGAGAAGCATTTCAAGAGAGGAGGTCGCCGATGCCCAAATACTCGCAAGAATAAAAAATAGAATACCGCCGAGAATAACAGGTTTGCGGCCTAGCGTATCCGAAAGTGGGCCTGCTATTAGTTGACCAATACCAGTGCCTAACACAAAGAATGCAATAATTAACTGTACGCGGCTAACATTTTGGGTTTTTAGGTCCAACGCAATCCTCTCAAACGCTGGCAACATTGCATCTGTGGCATATGCGATTAGGGAAAACATTAAAGCCATCAAAATGATGAATTCTAAAAGTGACAGTTTCTTACCCATGACTACGGCCTAAGACGTTAAGTAGTGGGGGGAAGCCATTCCAAGCACTCGTTAGAAAAAATTTATACACCGAGCGTGCAGGCGAAATA
>DLZA01000379.1 GCA_003447515.1 Paracoccaceae bacterium | reverse complement strand
AAGGGAATGCGCAGTTCCCCAAACAAGACATATCCGAAGTGCGTCTTGGCCAATTATTGTTCTATGACCCAATTCTAAGCGGAAATAAAACTGTGTCTTGTGCCACGTGTCACCATCCGCATTTCGGCACTGGTGATGGACTCTCGCTCGGTATCGGCGATGGTGGTACCGGCCTTGGCCCAGAGCGCAAGACAAACCCAAAAAACAACCCTGAGCAACGCATTCCACGCAATGCACCTGCTCTATTCAATCTCGGCAACCCCGCGTTTTCAGTGCTATTTCACGACGGTAGATTAGAGGTCGACCAAAGCGAGGCAACTGGCTTTCGAACACCACTCGGTGACGATATGGAGGATGGTTTTGACGGCGTTCTATCGGCACAAACCATGTTTCCGGTGCTCTCGCCAGACGAGATGGCGGGGCATTATTCTGAAAATGACGTGGCACAAGCCATTCGTCAGGGGCTCTTCACTGGGCCCGGTGGTGCTTGGGATATTCTGTCCAAACGGGTAGCTGCCATTCCAGAATACAGTACGCAATTTGAAAAAGTCATCGGCACCAATAAAAACATCCACTTCACCGATATCTCCAATGCCATCGCAGCCTTTATGGCATTCGAGTGGCGTGCCGACGACAGCCCGTTTGATCGCCATTTACGCGGCGACGGAACCCTCACAGCCAAACAAATGAACGGAATGACCCTTTTCTACGGTGACGCGGGCTGTGGATCTTGTCATGCGGGCCAGTTCCAAACAGACCACGACTTTCACGCCATTGGTATGGTTCAAATTGGCCCAGGCAAAGCGGCGCGCTTTGAACGACACCAACGGGACGAAGGCCGCCGCCGCGTTACGGGCAATGCCGCCGATACCTTTGCCTTTCGCACACCATCCCTGCGCAACATCACACACACAGCACCCTATGGGCATGCAGGTGCTTTTGCCACACTGAAGGCTGTGATCGAGCACCATAACAATCCAGAGAAATCGTTTAAAAACTATGATCCAGCACAGGCAGTTTTGCCAGAAATCGAAGGAGCCAAAGACTTCACAATAGTTGAAAGTGCCAATGAGGTTGCTAACATTTTGAAAGCAAACCAACTTAAGCCAGTCAAGCTTTCTGATCAAAACGTGGCAGATATCATTGCATTTCTCGGCGCACTTACAGATGAAACTGCCATCAAAGGGCGACTAGGCATTCCAGACAACGTGCCAAGTGGCTTACCGATCGAACGCTAGTCAACCAGCTGAGGCATATCGTTGTCGCGATTAAGGTGGTGCACCTGCCCCGCCGCTAATTCCAGCCAGTCGCTGGTTCGACCGTCAGGCCACAACACCTGTACCTCGCCTTTGTCTGCAGTGCCCAGACCGAAGTGTTCTACCCCTAACTGCCCGCCAGCATGACCTCCGCCCACAGTAATTTCACGCGTGTACTGATGTCCGTTTGCTTTAACAGTGATCCAAGCCCCAATCGCGTCTGTGTTAGCACCATCTTGGTGCAGCGCCAGTCCGATCCAGTTGCCAGTCTCAATCGTGACGTTCTGATATACCTCCATTGGCGCGCGGCGATTGACGACAATAACGTCAAGCAAACCATCGCCATTTAGGTCCACAAGCGCCGCGCCGCGCCCGCGTTGCAAGCTGGCCAGACCAGCGCTCTCACCCACTTCCTCAAAAGTGCCTGAATTATTTTGAATTAGCAAATTATTCGGGTCTTTCATCGCCAACCCAGGCATCTGCTCTACGTTTCCTTTAGCAATAAAGATATCATCACGCCCATCATTTTGTACATCACCAAACTGCACATGCCAGCCGGTGGACGGACGCCCATCCCCGCCCACGTATGGACGATGCGCTGTGGTTCCAAGGTCAAACGGAACATCCACAAACGCAACGCCCTCTCGGGATAGGTCTCGTGTCTGCATTCGCTGGTCGCCCATCGAGGTCATCATCACCTCTGGCAGGCCATCACCCGTCAGATCACGGCTGGCGATACCCATACCCCACAGTTTGTGCTCTATCCAACCATCATCATCAGTATATAGGCGCGGCTTATCAGCCAACATCCACATCTGTTCCTGTCCTTCACTCACGTAATAATGGCGGTCGTTGCTGATACGCAGATCACGCTGCCCGTTACGCTGCCAATCGCTAAACAGCATCGACAGCGGACAAAAGCTTGGTACTAACTTAAACAATTTCGCGTAGCTATTCGCTTTAGGTCGCTGCAGTATACTATCATCGCAGGCTTCAAACGGCCCATCAGGATCGCTCCGATCGACGTAGTTGCCAAAGGCCAGCGTTGGCAGTGTGTTTCCAGATTGCCAAGTCGCTGAAAAAGCTGTGGTCCAAGCATTACCAAGGTCAATGTTCAATCCTTCCAGGGGTGTAAACGAACAGTCCATGCCACCCTTTAGCACAACATTTGGCCCAACGCGGAGCACCACCAAATCGGTCATCATGTCGTTATTAATGTCAATCGGATAGGCCCCGATCACACCATGCAGAGCAAGCGCCCCAGGTGTATCTTGTTTCAATTGAACCACCTCGACCTGAGAAGTGTTTCGATAAAATGAACTCTTGTTTTCACCCCCAGATACAAACACCTCTGGTAGATCATCGTCATTGCAGTCAAACACCGCTACGCCACCACCGACAAAATGCTCCCACCCGCCGCCGTACACATGTGGTGCAACGTCAATTTTTTGGAACTTAGGGTCCGCAAATGTAGGACTCGCCAACATACCAATTGCGGCAATTAGTCTAAGCATTCTGCATCGGGATAGCATTCACAGCCGATTCTTCAACACCTTCTAAGGCATAGGCTGCAGCACCTTTCGCCCACATCAAATCATCCCATTTATGAACCATAACCTCGGGCGGAGATTGGTCAACTTGGACAATTAAAGACTTAATGCTGTTGAGGACTTCGTCAGCATACAGGTGATCAAACTGCATCCGTTCGCCCGCCAAAATGATCACCTCTGGGTCAAAGATATTGACAATATTCGCAAGCCCCATGGCAAACATGCGACCCGCACGGCTGACGATGTTGGAGGCAAGCGCATCCCCATCCTGTGCTCTTTTGAGCAACTGTTCAATTTTCTGATCTGCGGATATATCTGCGCTGTCATTCAACAAATGAGCTTCGCGCAACAACGCATAATCAGCAACATAGGCCTCGAGGCAGCCGCGTTGACCACAGCGGCACAGTGCCCCATCGAGTTGCACTTTGATGTGTCCAAATTC
>DLZA01000237.1 GCA_003447515.1 Paracoccaceae bacterium | reverse complement strand
GTCACTAGGACTAAATCAAACCTCTGTGTATCCTTAATAGAGATTTGATTGGGAATAAGATCGCCGCCAGAGCTCTGAGTTGGATGTGGACCTAGCTGCACGGTCTTTACGTCGTAGAGTGTTTTACCTTCAAGCGTGTTAGCTGCACGAAGTGGTTCCACGATTGCAGCATAAGACATCAGAGCGAATCCTTCTAAAGGAACGATACCGATACGAAAGGAATCTCGAGAATTGGCCATAAAATATAAGATAGTGTCGTTTTAATGGATGCGCTACCCTAATTGTTTTGGAAAGATGATAACAAATATAATGGGGACCTTATATGCGTTTTTCCGCACTCAAAGTTTTAACCGAAGGGTTGACAGGCAATAAAGGTTGGACGCCGCATTGGCGCGAACGGGAACCAAAAAATGAATATGATATTATTGTTGTGGGCGCTGGTGGTCATGGGTTAGCGACGGCGTATTACCTCTCTAAGAAATATGGTCAAAAGAATATAGCTGTCCTGGAAAAGGGCTGGCTGGGTGGTGGTAACATTGGGCGCAACACCACAATTGTACGCTCCAACTATATGCTGCCAGAAAACAACCCGTTCTATGAGCATGCCATGAAGTTATGGGAAAATTTGGAACAAGAGTTGAACTATAATGCGATGATGTCCCAGCGTGGAATTTTGAACTTGGGCCATTCGGATGCGCAGCGGGACACTTATGCGCGGCGCGGCAATGCGATGTTAATGTCCGGTGCTGATGCAGTTTTGCTGGATCGCAATGGCGTGCGTAATTTGGTGCCTTTCCTAAATTTCGATCACGAACGGTTCCCAATTACATGTGGTTTGTGGCAGCCCCGTGCAGGAACTGCGCGTCACGATGCAGTGGCTTGGGGTTACGCTCGTGGGGCGGATCAAAATGGTGTGGATATCATTCAAAACTGTGAAGTAACGGGGTTCCAAATAGAGAATGGTGTTTGTACTGGCGTTGAGACTACCAAAGGTAAAATTACAGCCAAAAAGGTTGGCGTTTGCGTTGCTGGGTCTAGCAGTCGTGTGATGGAAAAAGCAGGGATGCGCTTGCCAATCGAAAGCCATGTGTTGCAGGCGTTTGTGTCCGAGGGTCTGAAGCTGACCATTCCCGGTGTTGTGACATTCGGTGCTGGGCACCTTTATATCAGCCAATCTGACAAAGGCGGTTTGGTATTTGGTGGGGATATCGACAAGTATAATAGCTATGCTCAGCGCGGCAATTTGCCGGTGATCGAACATTGCGCCGAAGATATGATGGCATTTTTGCCAATGTTGGGTCGTGCGCGCCTGTTACGGATGTGGGGTGGTGTGATGGACATGTCCATGGATGGTTCCCCTTTCATTGATAAGACTCATATCGAGGGGCTCTATTTTAACGGAGGCTGGTGTTACGGTGGGTTTAAGGCGACCCCGGCATCTGGTGATTGCTATGCACATTTGTTGGCCAAGGATGAACCGCATCCGTTGGCCGCGAACTTCCGTTTGGATCGTTTCATGCGCGGACAAATTATTGATGAAAAGGGTGTTGGTGCCCAACCAAACCAACATTAAGGGAACACGAGATATGATTATTAACCATCCGTTGCTCGGCCCGCGTGACAGTTCAGAGTTTTATCACCTGGGTGACGCAACCTTAATTGACCGACCCAACCGTGAGGACGTAAACGCAGCGGAGGCGTTTTATGAGTACCTCTATGTGCGTGATAACCCTGCCGGCAAGTACTGTGAATTATGGTATCATGAGCAAGGCGACCGCAGTTGGTTGGTGGTGACGCGAGATACTACCACACATGAGATTTCAGAAGTAAAGTTGGCGAGTGATGAAGCCCGTGCAAGGGGGCGCAGCGTATGACCCAAGATATGAGACTTGATGGTGGTTTGGTGGATCGCAGCCGGACGATTTCATTTAGTTGGAATGGTAAAACAATGCAGGGGTATCAAGGTGATACACTGGCGGCAGCATTACTTGCGAATGGCGTAAAATTGGTAGGGCGATCATTCAAATACCACCGCCCACGTGGGATTTTTAGTGCAGGCTCAGAAGAGCCGAACGCACTCGTCCAACTGCGTAAAGGTGCGTATCAAGAACCTAATACCCGGGCTACAGTGGCAGAGTTATTTGAGGGTCTGGAGGCGACAAGCCAAAATCATAAAGGTACGCTAGAATTTGATTTTCTGGCAATGAATGACCTTGCATCCCCATTTCTCAGTGCTGGTTTTTACTATAAAACGTTTATGTGGCCGCGGGCATTTTGGGAAAAAGTGTATGAACCGTTTATTCGCTCTGCTGCAGGTCTTGGAGCGTTGTCTGGTGAAACGGATCCAGACGTTTATGACAAAGGTTATCTTCATTGTGACGTGTTGGTAATTGGGTCTGGTCCTGCTGGTCTTTCGGCCGCCTTAGCGGCTGGGCGTTCTGGGGCGGAGGTTTTGCTATGTGACGAAGATAATGTTTTTGGCGGTCGTTTGAACGCGGAAACATTTAAGGTTGGTGGAACGTCTGGCGTGGAATGGGCGCGGAATGCCGTGGCCGAATTGGAAGTGATGGATAACGTGCGTATTATGAGCCGCACTACGGTTTATGGTGCTTTTGATCACGGCATTTATGGCGCGTTGGAAAGAAAAACGGACCATTTACGTAGTGCCAATGGTAAGCCACGGAACATCGCGTGGAAGATTTATTCAGGTCGCGCGATCCTTTGTGCGGGGGCAACTGAAAGGTCCATAGCGTTTGGCAATAATGATCGTCCGGGTGTGATGTTGGCGGGTTCTGTTAGGGCTTATGCCAACCGTTGGGGTGTGGCGACGGGTAAGTCAATTGCGGTGTTCACCAACAATGATGATGGTTGGCGCACTGCAAGCGATTTAGTTGAGGTGGGTGCGAATGTCGCCGCGGTGATCGATAGCCGTGAGATTGAGCCGTTTATGAATATTCCCGGTGTATCTGTCACCGTAGGTGCTGGTGTTTGTGATACTACTGGACGTAAGGCGCTGAAGAGTGTGACGCTAACTACTGGGCAAACGTTGGATGTGGATTGCCTTGCGGTAGCTGGCGGCTGGTCACCGAATGTACATTTAACATGCCACCAGCGGGGACGACCAAGTTGGCGTGAGGATATCGCGGCGTTTGTGCCTGGCGGTGATCTACCACCGGGTATGTCGGTTGCGGGCGCTGCGAACGGGGTTTATGGAACACGTGCGTGTTTGGTAGAAGGCCGTGCAGCGGCAAATGCTGCGGTGAAAGAGCTTGGTTTTACGGCGTCGCGCAAGGGTGCGGACAAGGCCGAAGACGAACCGGCAAATATAACCGCGTATTGGCATGTTAAAGAGAGCACAAAGCGGGCTTGGGTAGATCTGCAAAATGACGTTACAACTAAAGATGTAAAGCAAGCGGAGCAAGAAGGTTTCCGATCTGTTGAGCATTTGAAACGCTATACAACCATGGGCATGGCCACAGATCAGGGCAAAACGGCGAATGTTCTGGGCCTTGCAATTATGGCTGAAGCTCGGGGTAAATCGATCCCTGAAACGGGCACAACAATTTTCCGCCCTCCATACTCGCCAGTGCCATTTGGTGCGCTTGCGGGGCGTTCAAAGGGTAAAGATTTCCAACCTTATCGTATAACACCGTCTGATAAATGGGCCCGTGAAAATGGTGCTTCATTCGTGGAAACGGGCCCTTGGCTGCGAGCGGAATGGTACGTGAAAGGTGATGAAAAAGGTTGGCGCGACAGCGTGGATCGTGAGGTAATTGAAACTCGTAAATCTGTTGGTATCTGTGATGTTACGACCCTTGGAAAGATAGACATTCAGGGACGTGATGCGGCGAAATTGTTGAATATGGCCTATGCAAATGGGTTTGCAAAGCTGCCTGTTGGTAAGACGCGATATGGTATCATGTTGCGTGAAGACGGCATCTGTATGGATGACGGTACAACTGCGCGGTTAGGTGAAAACCACTTTGTTATGACAACAACGACTGTGAACGCTGTTGCGATTTACCGTCATCTCGATTTTATTCGTCAGTGTCTTTATCCAGATTGGGATGTTCATATTATGTCCGTCACCGATAGTTGGGCACAATATGCGGTTGCAGGGCCAAATTCACGCAATCTATTATATAAAATTGTAGATGAAGAATTTGACCTCAGCAACGAAGCCTTCCCGTTTATGGCCTGTGCGGATATCACAATTTGTGGTGGCATTCCTGCGCGACTGTTCCGGATTTCTTTTTCGGGTGAGTTGGCCTATGAAATTGCAGTGCCAAGCCGATATGGTGACAGCTTGATCCGAATTTTACATAAAGCTGGTAAAGAATTTAATGTGGTACCATATGGCTTGGAAGCGCTTAGCGTAATGCGGATTGAAAAGGGGCATGCGGTTGCATCAGAATTGACCGGGCAAACTACAGCGCAGAACCTTGGTATGGGTCGTATGATTTCGAAAAAGAAAGATTGTATTGGCAACATATTGTCTGAGCGGGAATACATGAATAGCGACGAAATTTGGAATCTTGTTGGTTTGCAGCCTGTCGATAAAGCTATGAAATTAGATGGCGGTTCGCATTTCATTAACAAAGGAGACGCGCCAAGGATGGACACGGATTTGGGCTGGATGACGTCTGTCGCATACTCCCCCACACTGGGTCATCATATTGGGCTTGGTTTTGTAAAAGCGGGCAGTTCACGTATGGGTGATGTCATTCGTGCGTGGGATGGTGTTCGCAAAAAAGATGTCGAAGTGGAGATTGTTTCGGCCCATTTCTTTGACCCAGATGGGGAGCGATTGCGTGGTTGATTTTACGTTAGAGCCTAAGGCGGTATTGGACGGTTTTGATAAAATTTGGAACAGTACGCGTTTACGCGAGCTGACAGAACTGGCTGCTGTTGCTGTATCTGTTCCAAAAGATGGCGCCGTGGCGTTAAATCAAAAGTTGAAGGCGGCTTATGGCAGGAATGTACCAGCCGCGGGCGAAAGTTTTATCGGCAAGGGCAATACACGTGTCATGTCGTTTGCTAAAGATCAGTTCATGATCTTATTTGATCATGCGGCTCATTCTGGTATCCCAATTGTTGAGAAAAAGCTCGGAAATACAGGGTACTATGTAGAGCAAACAAACAACTGGGTGTTTTTGGAACTTTCTGGCCCTCAGGCTCGCGCGGCGTTGGAACGGGTGTGTCCTGTGAACACGCATGTGGATAAATTTACAGTTAATCGAGCAGAGCGCACTAATATTGAACACATGGGTACGGTGTTATGCAGAACGGGTGATGACACGTTTTTGATTATGTCTGCAAGCTCTACTGCTGGATCTTTTTTGCATGCGTTGGAAACCTCAATGGACTACGTCAGCCAATAAATGTTACGCCGCCCCTAGTTGGCTTAAATTCCTGATTTTAGGGCCATACAAATTACCCAAACTTTTTGGGTCTCTTAGGTAAATTTTTCAATTAGTATTGAGCGTTAACCTCTTGCTCAACTCGGAGTATGATTGACGCAGATTTCATGTGTGTAGGGGAGTTTTACGCGATGCAGAAGAAACCTGTTATCGGCATTTTAACCTATGGCCGTCGCGACGTGGTGGTAGAGAATTTCCTGTACGATGATTATTATGCCAGCCCGTCTCAATATGTGGATGCGGTGCGTAATGCAGGTGGTGTTCCCATTTTGTTGCCACCGAATGAGGCTGATTTGACAGATTGGATTTTGTTGGTCGATGGATTTGTGTTTACAGGCGGCACAGACATTGACCCGACCTTATATGGAGGCAACCCGAACCATCCAAACCTATTAGCAGTGTCTCCAGAGCGGGATAAGACCGAGATGGATTTGATCGCCCGCATTATGGAAATTGGAACGATCCCCAGCTTGTTTATTTGTCGAGGGATGCAGTTGTTGAACGTCTTTTACGGTGGCGATTTGCATGAACATATTCCTGATGTTTATGATCCAGACATTCACCGTGGAGATGATGGGTTGTGGACAGTGCAGCCGGTGGAGGTTGATCGTGGATCAAATTTATTTGATGTGATGGGAGCGGATCATGTGAGAACATATTCAGGACATCATCAGGGAGTAAAAAGGGTGGCAAGCAGGCTGAAAGTTTCAGCTGTTGCGCCCGATGGGATGGTTGAAGGGCTAGAGGTTATTGGCCATCCGTATTGTTTGGCTGTTCAGTGGCATCCAGAAGTGTCTGCCGCTACAGATGACAGTCAGCAGAAGTTATTTGATGGTTTGGTTGCGGCTTGCGCCGACCTAGTTTGAAAGCAATGCCCTTTGAACAGATTCATCCCAACCAAGGTAAAGGGAATCGCCATCGCGAATAACTGGGCGTGCCATGACTTTAGGTTTTGCGGTAATTTGTGCGTCTGCTTCGGACGCTTTGAGCCAGTTGTTTAAACTGCGATAATCGTTGGATGTTCTATCGACTAAGTTATCACCAAATTCTACAATTAGCTCAGCCAGCTCTTCCGCATTTAATGGTTCAGCGCGGATGTCACGAAAGATGACTTCAATGCCCTCAAATTTGAGCATTTTTTGCGCTTTTTGGCACACAGCACATGTTTCCAATCCATAGATGACCATTTTGCTAAGCTCCCGAAGTGGTGTGGTTTTACTTTTTCCTACCAATTGGATGGGTGCAACCTTTTGTTGCAGACTGGATTGATTGCGTTCTTTCGCGTTTTTGATTTTGGAATTAAGCGAGGCTATTTAAAAAAGAGGTAAGAGGCTTTGAAAGACTAAGAAGCCCCACCATTTTGTGGAGCTTCTGTATTTACTTTCTGAAGATCAGTCGATGTCTTCCGGTAGGATCAAGTTCAAGACAATTGCCAAGAATGCTGCTGGCAGTAAGCCAGATGTCAGAAGAATTTTCAGCCAACCCGGTGTGTGCTGAAGTGCATCTGGTACTAGTTGTAAACCAAAGCCTATGCTAAGAGACACAGCAAATATTACCATGTTGCGGCGGTTCCATGCAACGCCTGACAACATGTTCACACCTGCAGCCGCAACCATGCCAAACATTACGATAACACCACCACCCAGTACGTTAATTGGAACAGTACGGATGATTGCGCCAACCAGTGGAATGAACCCGCAGATGATCAAGAACACTGCACCAATAGATACAACGTGGCGTGACATGACGCCTGTCATAGAGATCAGACCAACGTTCTGAGAGAAGGATGTGTTTGGCAGGCCACCAAATATACCAGCAACGGCTGTGCCAACACCGTCCGCGTAAGTCGCGCCAGTAATTTCTTCGTCGGTTGCTTCACGCCCAGCGCCACCTTTGGTGATACCAGATACGTCACCCACTGTTTCAATGGCAGAAATCACTGCCATGAAACACATACCAATGACGATGGCGAGGTTGAACTCAAAGCCCCATTTAAATGGCATTGGAACTTGGAACAACGCGGCTTTTCCCACGTTGCCAAAGCTGACTTGGCCCATGAAGTAGGCAACAATATAGCCAATGATAATACCGATTAGAACTGCAGCAACAGACATCAATCCTTTGGTAAAGAATTTAAGGCCTAGTGTGACCGCAATTACGACAAGGGCTGGGAACCACATGTCCCATGATCCATATATAGGTTTGCCCATGTTAGGAACACCACCCGCAGCGTATTGAATACCAACTTTCATCAAGGATAAACCAATCATCAAAACGATTAGGCCTGTGATAAGCGGCGGTAGAGCAAAACGAATCTTGCCAATAAATGTACCAAGGATCATGTGGAAGATACCACCGATCAGAACACCTGTCATAAGGCCGCTGAGGCCTGCTGCACCAAGTCCAGCAACAGCTGGTATCATGACCGGTAAGAAGGCAAAAGATGTGCCCTGCACGATTGGTAGCTTTGCGCCAATCGGGCCCATGCCCATGGATTGGATTAATGTTGCGATACCTGCAAAGAGCATGGACATTTGAATCATGTAAGTCATGTCTGGGAAGCCGAGCGCGCCTTGGTCAGAACCAAAGCCAATGCCCGCTGCGCCACAAACAATGATTGCAGGTGTTACGTTAGATACGAACATAGCCAGCACGTGTTGGATGCCTAGTGGAATAGCTTTTGCAATGGGTGGAGTGTAATTTGGATCGCGGAGTTGCTCTGCGGTCCCTAAGCTTGAATTAGACATTTTAGTCCCCTGTTGTTGTGTGGTTTCCCACAATATGTCGCGTCTATTGCGCGACTATGCTTGGTTTATAGGTGTGATCCTTCAATTCTCAAAGGATTTTCGAACCAGTGCTCTTCGAGGTTGGGCCGGTCTCCTATGAGGTCCACGACAGCGAAAAGTCCTGGTGCATGGAGTGGGGTCAAAACCCCGTGCCACGTGTTTCTGTGAAAGTTAATGCCTTGCGCGCCATTGCTGATAAAAGCGCGAATGTTTACTGGTGTATCGCCACTATCAGATGCAACGATGACTAGAAATGGATGTTCGGACATCGGGATAAATGTTTGCGCGCCGTTCGGGTGGCGCTCCATTAGGTCGAGCATATAGGGCAGAGTTCGTGGTTCAGCGCTAAAGATCGAGACACCAGCATGACCATCAGAAAGATCAAGGTTTGCCAGATTATGATAACGTTTGCATTTGCCCTGATTGATCATTTTTGGGTTCGATGAACCCGCAGCCAAAACATCGCCAAAAGCAGCAAATGCAGCGTCGGTCAAAGGCTCAGCAAAAATGGTCATAAAAATTCTGCATGACGATTTACGTCTTTATATAATAGGTATCGGAAGGGCTCTGGGCCTGATGCGACACAAGCCTGTGGGCAAAATGCGCGCAGCCACATATAATCACCAGCCTCTACCTCGACCCAATCAGTGTTGAGGCGATAAACGGCTTTGCCTTGAAGCACATAAAGACCGTGTTCCATGACGTGGGTTTCTGCGAATGGAATGTTACCGCCTGGTTTAAAGTTCACGATGTTAACGTGCATATCGTGACGCATGTCATCGGGTTCGATGAACCGTGTAGTGGACCAATTGTCAGTATTTTGCATAACGCTTGGCGTTACGTTTTGTTCATTGGTGAAGAATGGTGTGGGTGCTTCGATGCCGTCCACAGCTTGATAGCGTTTGCGGATCCAATGGAAGGTTGCTGCATCGGACTGTGTGTTGGAGAGTATCCAGTTAGTACCAGCAGGGAGATAGGCGTATCCACCTTCAGTGAGAACATTGGTTTCACCATCGAGTGAAATCTTAATTTGACCAGACACAACAAACAATACCGATTGCGCACTTGGGTTCGTATCGGGGCGTGTAGAGCCACCACTTTTGGATACTTCCATTATATAATGAGAAAAGGTTTCCGCGAATCCTGTTAATGGCCGTGCGATGATCCATGCGCGGGCTTTTTTCCAGTGCGGCAGTTGGCTGGTGGTAATATCCATTAGCGTACCTTTAGGAATTACCGCATAGGCATCTGTGAAGACTGCTCGGTCTGTCATAATTTGTGTTTGGGGCGGTAGGCCACCTTTGGGTGTGTAGTAATTTGTCATGGCAGGATGTCCGTTAGGCGTAAAAGCGCTATGCGTTCGACTTGCTTGCAAGCGGTGGTTAGTTCGGTATCGCGTGTGTTGTAAATACGGGTTTTAAACGCGTTGAGGATATCGTCTTTGGAAAGGCCTTTGACCGCAATGATGAAGGGGAAGCCGAATTTAGTTGTGTATTCTGTATTTAATGATTGGAAGGTTTTGCGTTCTAAATCAGTTAACGCGTCAAGCCCTGCAGACGCTTGCTCTATCGTGCTTGCGGTGGTTAGTTGTTTGGCCGCTGCGAGTTTCCCCGCGAGGTCTGGGTGTGCTTGTAAAACACTTAGGCGCTGGCCTTCGGATGCTGCGCGAAAAATGCGGCACAAGGCTGAGTGTAACCCGATCGCAGTGTTGTGCGCAGGGCCAAGTTCAAGCGCATGTGCACTTTCAGCAATCCATGGTGAGTGTTCAAAAATGTCTCCATAGTTGTCGACGAATGTGTCAAGGCTGAGTTTGGATGGAATGATATCTTGGGTCACAGGAGGGTGATTTTTGACCCAATGCTCAGCGATGTCGATGCGGCGTGCAAACCAAACGTCTGAATGTTCCTTGGCGTATTCAATAAATTTGCGCAGCGATTCGATGCGGCCCGGACGGCCAATCAGGCGGCAGTGGAGGCCAATAGTCATCATTTTTGGTGCGCCGTTTTCACCTTCGCGATAGAGTGCGTTAAAGCTGTCTTTGAGATAAGCAAAGAATTGTTCGCCAGAGTTGAACCCTTGGACCGAAGCAAAGCGCATGTCGTTTGCATCGAGAGTGTAAGGGATGATTAATTGGTAGTGGCCCGCGTGGTTGCGCCAGTAGGGCAAATCATCATCGTAAGCGTCAGAGCAATAGATAAAGCCACCCTCCTCAGATACAATATCCACAGTGTTTTTTGAGCAGCGGCCTGTGTACCACCCACGTGGCCGTTCGCCCGTGACTTCCCTGTGGATGCGGATTGCATCCATCATGTGCGCTGTTTCAGCTTCAGGTGAGAAGTCTTTATATTCAATCCATTTTAGTCCGTGGGAGGCGATTTCCCAATTGGCAGATTGCATCGCTGCGACTTGATGTGGAGAGCGCTCGAGGGCAGTTGCTACGCCGTAGATTGTGATGGGAATATCGTGTTTTGTGAACAGACGGTGAATTCGCCAAAAGCCAGCACGTGCACCGTATTCGTACATACTTTCCATATTCCAGTGGCGTTGATTTGGCCAGTTGGCTGCGCCAACAACTTCTGATAAAAATGCTTCGGATTGATCATCCCCGTGCAAGGTACAATTTTCGCCACCTTCTTCGTAGTTTACCACAAATTGCACCGCAATTTTGGCATTATTGGGCCAACTTGCAGTGGGTGTATTAGGGCCATAGCCCTGCATATTACGTGGGTAACGGGTCATGCTTGGATCTCTTGACGTGTTATTTGCTCAATATACTATATTGTAAGTACATATTATCAAAAAATAATTGAAAGTGTTGATTGTGCGCAATGATTGTATTGTAACGGCCGCGCGTGGGATAGAAAGATTGGACTAACAAAAAGGATAACGACATGGCTGGTTGGCTTTCGACACATGTTTTGGATACAGCGTTAGGCCTGCCTGTGGCTGGATTAGAAATTGCACTTTTTCGTGTGAATAGCGAAAGGCAGGATCATGTTGTGACAATGGTGACAAATGCTGATGGTCGCACTGACGTGCCAATTTTGGCAGCCAAAGATTTTATGGTTGGAGAATATGAATTGGTATTTTATGCGGGTGATTATTTGCGGCGCACGGCGGGTGAGCAGACGAAGCCGCTGTTTTTGGACGTGATCCCAATTCGTTTTGGCATGAACGACGCAAAGGCTCATTATCATGTGCCTTTGCTGTTAAGCCCATTCGG
>DLZA01000136.1 GCA_003447515.1 Paracoccaceae bacterium | reverse complement strand
TCATCCTATCAGACGGAATTGGCACGCTCGCTTGGGCCTGACATCGCGGTGTTCATGAACCTAAGTCCAGACCATTTGGAGCGTCATGGGGGCATGGGCGGTTACTTTGCAGCAAAGTCGCGATTGTTTACAGCTGGTGGACCAGATCGATCGATTATTAGTATTGATGATGTTGAGGGCCAGTATTTGGCGGCACAATTGCGCGAAACACAGGGGTCTGGGGAGCCGGTAATATGCATAGCATCGGGGCGCAAGCTGAAGGGTGATGGTTGGTCCGTTTTCTCACGCAAAGGATTTTTGGCAGAGTGGCGTAAGGGGCGACAAGTAGCAGCTATTGATTTGCGCGGTGTTCGTGGGTTGCCGGGGGTGCACAATCATCAGAATGCTTGCGCGGCTTATGCAGTGTGTAGGTCTATCGGCTTGGCTCCTCGTAGTATCGAAGATCATCTGCGCAGTTATCCGGGATTGCCGCATCGTTGTCAGATTGTCGCAGATAAAAATGGCGTTTTGTTTGTAAACGATAGCAAAGCTACGAATGCTAATGCAGCAGAAAAGGCATTGAGTGCATTTAAAAATATTCACTGGATCGCCGGTGGAGAGCCGAAGTCGGGTGGTATTTCTGGTCTCGCCAGTATGTTTGATCGCGTTAAGCGGGCATATTTAATTGGAGAAGCTGCTAACGGGTTTGCTGCGCAACTCGGTGACACGGATCACGTCATATCGGGCGAGTTAAAGCTAGCTGTAGCTGAAGCTGCGGCAGCGGCCAAAGTAGGCGACGTTGTACTGCTCTCCCCGGCTTGTGCGTCATTTGATCAGTTTTCTAGTTTTGAAGATCGTGGAAATGCTTTTGTCGCTGCCGTGCAAGCGCTCTAACCGGTTGTTTTGTTTCGCAAAAAGTAAATACTTGTATAAAAGGTGCAACCTTTTCTATGCTGCGCCTGCTTGACTCCCAGACCAGCATTTAATTCGCTTTCTTTGAGATCACTTTTGGAGCTTCACTTTTCTTCTTTGAGGCTGCCTTTTTCTTCGGCGTAGTTTTTTTCTTTGGGGACGGAGCTTTCTTTTTCTTGCCCTTGGTTGCCGCTTTAGCATCCACTAAAACGACAGCCTCCTCTAGTGTGACGACCTTAGGATCAAGTTCTTTTGGAAGCGTTGCGTTAATCTTTTCCCACTTCACATACGGGCCATAGCGCCCGTCCATCACGTTGATTGCGCCACCTTCCGTTGGATGCTCTCCCAACTCTTTGAGTGGTTCTGCCGCTTGACCACGGCCACCACCTTGTGCGATTTTCTCTGCAATCAATTCAATGGCGCGGTTCATGCCCACGATAAATACTTCTTCGGGATCTTTCATATTGGCGTAGATTTTGCGCGCGGTTTTCTTTCCTTCTTCTGGAAGCATTTGCCACATCACGTAAGGGCCAAAACGACCGATTGCCGCAGTTACATCGCCGCCGTCGGGGTGATTGCCAACTTTACGCGGCAACGACAAAAGCTTGATTGCAAACGCGAGATCTACTTGTTCTAGCTCCGTAGTTTTTGGGATTGAAGCACGAGGTGGTTTTGACTCCTCATCTGTTGCATTGCGTCGTTGGACATATGGACCAAAACGGCCTGAACGCAGCGTGATTGGGTCACCATTTTCGTCTTCACCGAGCATCTTGCCGTCTGGGCCTGCTATATCGCCACCTTCTACTTCGCCCGACAAGGGCCGAGTGTAGCGACATTCTGGGTAATTAGAACAGCCGATAAAAGCACCTCCGGAACGGGCGGTACGCATAGACAAACGACCATTTCCACAATTTTTGCAAATGCGCGGATCGGAGCCGTCCTCATTGGCAGGAAAGATGTGTGGCGCCAAAACTTCGTTGATTTTTTCAAGGACTTCAGTGATACGCAGATCAGTAGTTTCACCGATAGCCATTGAAAATTCACGCCAAAAACGAGATAGAACAGCCTTGTAATCTTCGCGTCCACCAGAAATATCATCGAGTTCTTCTTCCAACTGTGCCGTAAAATTATAACCGACGTATTGCCGAAAGTAGTTTTCTAAAAATGCAATCACGAGCCGGCCTTTATCCTCTGGGAACAGGCGGTTATTTTCCTTTCGAACATATTCACGGGTTTGGATGGTCGTAACGATGCTAGCATATGTTGAGGGGCGACCGATGCCGAGCTCTTCCATGCGTTTTACCAGAGTCGCCTCGGTGTAGCGCGGTGGAGGCTGGGTGTGGTGCTGGTCTGGCGCAATGGACCTTTTGGCCATTTCCTCGCCTTGAGCCACTTGGGGTAAGCGTTTGTCTCCATCGTCAACTACTTGATCGTCAACGCCTTCTTCGTATACGCGTAAAAATCCATCGAATAGTACCACTTGGCCTGTCGAACGCATCACCACTTGTTGATCTTCAGAGCTTATATCGACCGTGGTGCGTTCTATCTTGGCAGCGGCCATTTGGGATGCAATTGTTCGTTTCCAAATCAGGTCATACAACTTTCGTTGATCGGCCTCTAACCGGTTCAGGTTTTCGGGTATAACGTCCATATCTGTTGGACGAATGCACTCGTGAGCCTCCTGCGCGTTTTTAGCTTTGTTTTTATAGACACGAGGTTTTTCAGGAACGTACTGACTACCAAACATCGCTGTGATTGTACCGCGCGCAGCAGTTACTGCCTCGGGAGCCATGTCTATGCCATCCGTCCGCATGTAGGTGATGTAGCCTGCTTCGTACAACCTCTGTGCTGTGCTCATGGCTTGGCGCGCGCCCATGCCAAATTTGCGACTCGCTTCTTGTTGAAGGGTGGATGTCATAAAAGGTGGGGATGGGTTGCGTGCGGTGGGTTTCGCCTCGATATTTAAAATTCGGAAATCACGCGCGTTGATGGCTGCGACAGCCAATTCTGCTGCTTCGGCTGTTTCGATACTAAACTTATCGAGCTTTGTTCCTCCCAAAACGGTCAAGCGCGCTTCCAGTTTTTGGTCACGAGCGGTCATCATAACCGTTTTAACCGTCCAGTATTCGCGCGGTTTGAAAGCTTCAATTTCCATCTCACGCTCAACAATGATGCGGAGGGAAACGGATTGCACTCGTCCTGCAGACTTTGCGCCGGGCAGTTTCCGCCATAAAACAGGTGAAAGTTTGAAGCCTACAAGATAATCAAGTGCTCGACGTGCAAGATAAGCTTCGACTAATTCCATGTCCACGGCTCGCGGGTTTTGCATTGCCGTGGTAACCGCATCTTTAGTAATCGCATTGAAGACTACCCGTTCGACCTTGGTGGATTTTTTTATAGCTTTTCGTTTTTTTAATGCTTCCTCGAGATGCCAAGAAATTGCCTCACCCTCGCGGTCCGGGTCGGTGGCGAGGATCAACTCGTCGTCGGTTTTCAAAGCTTCCACTATTGCACGAATATGCTTTTGGCTCTCGCTTGCAATCTCCCATTTCATTTCAAAATTATTGTCTGTGTCCACTGATCCATCTTTTGGGGGTAGATCGCGCACGTGCCCGTAGGACGCCAAGACGGTAAAGTTATTACCCAAATATTTGTTTATTGTCTTGGCTTTGGCCGGGGATTCTACGACAACTACTGGCATAATGTTTCCTGTGAATCACTGTTGGTATTTCGTTTTTTAGGCGCGTGGAAAATGTGTC
>DLZA01000074.1:11205-12049 GCA_003447515.1 Paracoccaceae bacterium | reverse complement strand
GCGTCAGGGGTGTCAGATTGAACTGTAAGCTTTGCTTTACCTTCTGATTGTCCGCCATAAATTGCTATACCTGCACTATCAGGACCCCGGTCCGTCATAGTGATCAGCATATCTGTCAGCATGTCGCCCAATTTAGGTTCCAACGATTTATCTTTTAGAAAGAGCCCGACGATCCCGCACATGGTGCAATGTCCTCCCAGACAGTAAAATAATTTCGACTCAAATGTTACCACCAAAAAACTACACGCTCAACCACTAGGAAACTTTTTTTCATAATAGTTAAAACATTTTTGGGTTAAAAATTAAGAAGGCGCCCAAAAAGAGCGCCTTCCATAATATTTAAAAAATTGAACCTAGTAGCGATCAATCGCCTCTTTAGTACTTTCGAGTGAGGCTGATTTTCTCGCAGCCTCAAGTTCCTCTGTTTCACGACGGCCTTGAATAATGTGCCAAGCGAGCCAAAACACTACACCAATTATAACCATTGGCGCTTCAAATCCTTGAAAGGGGTATACTGCGCCGACATTTGCCAGATCAACTGCCCAGTCACTATATCCGATTGTAGACATTGTTGTTCTCCTTACGCTTTGATGTGATCGTGCGATG
This sequence comes from Paracoccaceae bacterium, assembly GCA_003447515.1. Classification (GTDB taxonomy): domain Bacteria; phylum Pseudomonadota; class Alphaproteobacteria; order Rhodobacterales; family Rhodobacteraceae; genus Amylibacter. Next base: position 11,443 of record DLZA01000074.1, on the reverse strand, counting down.
CACGGTTAATTTCAGCAATTGCCGCTTCATATGCCTTCTGGCTTCCCATATCGAGACCTTGCAATTCAACCTCTACTGGAATGCGCAGTGTACCACGTGCAGCTTGAATTTTCGCAACAACGTAACCTGGTAAGAAACCAAGTAAACCGAACATAATGAATGCACCTACCAGTTGACCCAGTGGGTTAATTGTAGCGTAGCCTTCATACGGTGATGAAGGTGCGCCCCAAAGGACAAA
>DLZA01000074.1:3501-10811 GCA_003447515.1 Paracoccaceae bacterium | reverse complement strand
AATCGGCGTTCAACATAGTAGTGAAGTTTGTAAGCGAGCATTGGAACAATAGCACCAATAATCAAAGCTTGCATTGGGTGGTACAAGTCATTGCCTGCAGAAGCGCCAATGATGCCTGCAAGGCCACCCGAGAACGTCCAGAAGGGATCACCCTTGGAGATAAGGTAGGAAGCCATCAAGCCACCTGATAATGATAGTAGGAAGTTAAATGTAATTGCACCAAGTGAGGTAGGTCCAAGGTAGATGTTTGTGGCAGTCCAAGTCGTTCCAGTAATCTGACCATCGATAACTTCTGGTGAAATTAATGGAACGTTACACGCTGCATAAAAACCCCAGAAACCAGTGTAGATCATAAAGATACCTAGCGTAACCATCCATGGATTGTGTGGTGGAATGTCTCTTGGTGTACCGTCTGCAGCAAATTTTCCAATTCTCGGCCCAAGGACCATCAATACCGCAAGGGCGTACCCACCTGCAATTGCGTGGATAACACCCGAGGCGTAGGCATCGTGGTAGCCAAGTTTTTGTACCATCCATCCAGCGTAGTGCCAGCCCCATGCTGCGTCGATGATCCACCAAACCGATCCAATAAGAACGGCATGGACCCAAAGTGCTGAAGAGCGAATACGTTCGATAACAGCACCAGAAACGATGGAAGCGGCCGTCCAGGAAAATAGTAAAAACGCTGCCCAGAATACACCCGTAATACGGTCGCCAAGGTGCGTTGCCATCGTTTCAGAGGTTGGTAAATTTGCTTCCCCAGCTGCAAAATCAATGCCGCCTAAGATTGGAAAACTTGGGAACGCCCAATAAATCCACCACCCAAAGAAAAAGAACGTAACGGTTACCAACGGAATGATCATGATGTTTTTCATTAACGTATGCAGGTGATTTTTTCTGCGGCTTGCGCCGACCTCATACATGCAAAACCCGACGTGAATTAAGAACATGAATACGACTGTTACCCAATAATAGAACTCGGTAAATATCGTAGTTAGTGCATTTAAGTTGCCATCCACTTTTTCTCTCCCTGTGGTTTTTTCTCAATAGTAAAATTTTTTTCCTGCAGTTAGGGCGTGAAAGATGGCTCAAGTCAACAATTTTCTGACAAATTGTCACAGGTAAACGCCCCCTAAAGTAAAAAAGTTTGCCTGACAGGAAAATTTTTTCCTCGACATTATTGCTTTTTCTGAGGAGCTAGGGCTCTATACAGCCAACCGAGACTCACAATGAAGGAAAATGTTTATGGCTATTTTATGGAGACACTCTGCATTGGCACATCGTCACGCTGAAATTGGTGGCGAGCTAGAAGACTGGAATGGCATGGGGACCGCGTGGTTTTATGACGACACACCGGAACGCGCGAAGGCAGATTATGAAGCTGTTCGTACCAAGGCTGGTCTGATGGACGTCTCTGGTCTGAAAAAGGTCCATCTTGTGGGCCCAGATGCGGCCTACGTAATTGATCGTGTGACAACGCGGAATGTTGAAAAAATTGCGGTGGGCCGTTCAACGTATGCGGCTATCCTCAACTCTGAGGGAAAATTCATTGACGACTGTGTTATTTATCACCTCGCTGTGAATTCTTGGATGGTTGTGCACGGTACAGGAACAGGAATGGAGCAACTGACGATGGTTGCTGCAGCTAAAAATGTAGCGGTTCTGTTTGACGATGATTTGCATAATATGTCGTTACAGGGACCGGTTGCTGTAGAATTTTTAGCCAAACACATCGATGGCATTCGCGATTTGGCTTACTTTGGTATTCTAAACACAAAGCTCTTTGGCAAGAATGCTATGATTTCTCGAACTGGTTACACTGGTGAGCGTGGTTATGAGATTTATGTTGGTGCGAAGGATGCAGTTCATGTTTGGGATAACATATTGGCTGAAGGTCAAAGCATGGGTATTCGTCCTGTACAGTTTTCTACTCTCGATATGTTGCGCATTGAAAGCTATTTACTGTTCTATCCGGGAGACAACTCTGAAACCTTCCCGTTTGAGGATGAAGCTTGTGGAGATACAATTTGGGAGCTTGGCCTAGAGTTTACAGTGTCGCCAGGCAAAGAGGGTTTTATTGGTGCTGAAAACCATTACGCGTCCAAAGGTAAAGAACGGTTCAAGATTTATGGTGTTCAATTGTCTAATAGCATGGAGCAGATGGAAATGTTTGCTCGTGTTATGCATGATGGCAAAGACGTAGGTGTGATTACTTATGGTTTGTCGTCCGAGCTGAACGGTTATTCAGTTGCGATTGCACGTTTAGATCCAGCAGTAGCTAAAGCTGGCACAAAGCTGACAGTTATACAACCAAATGGAGCAGAGTTGGCAGCAACGGCAGAAGAAATGCCTTTCTATGACCAAGAAAAGAAAATCCGCGCTGCTAAAGGCTGATTTATAAATTCAAGGTGCGGGGGAAACCCCGCGTCCCAATTGTTTTGATGAGGATTAAATGCCGAAATTTAAATTCCCCTCTTCTATTAAAAGTCGTCCAATTTACGGTACGTTGGAAGCCCGCGCTGGCAAAGCACATTTGATGATTGCTGACGCAGAAGGAGCCGAAGCGATTTTGGCAATTGCAACGCCTGAATTGATGTCACAAACACATATTATTTATATTCCATGTGGCACAGATTATTCTAAAAAACTGCAAGCGCTGAAACCAGCTCAATTCTACGAGGGCCCGTCCTACGCAGCGTCTGTCACACGCATTCAACGAGTTTTACAAGATGCGCATATGGGGTTGCAGGTCTATTTGGCGGGTACTGAAGGGTTGATGGGTCAAGCCCAGAATGAGGCGATGAAAGTTGGCATTCCGCATACTGCTATTCAAACTGAGCACTATGGATCTATCGCGCGGCGTATGCAGTGCGTACATTGTAAAGGGATCACAGAGGACGTGGAAATCGACCCGTTCGTATGCTCGCACTGTGGGCTGAATTTGTTTGTGCGCGATCACTACTCCAGGCGCCTGGCGGCTTATCAAGGCGTGTGTATTGATGCTGAGGATCCAGGCAACATTCCTGAAGTGAAAGGAATTTACGAATGAGTGGTGCAGAAAAAATTGCTGTTCGCGTGACTGAAGTGACCCCCCTGAATGAACTGGTAACACGATTTGAATTTACACCAGTTGATGGTAGATTGTTACCCACTTTCTCGGGTGGTGCACACACAGTTGTGGAACTAGAAGATGGTGATCTCACTCGTCGAAACCCCTATTCTTTGATGTCTGACCCATTTGATCAAACCTCCTACACAATTTCGGTCCGCCGAGATGACGAAGGGCGGGGTGGCTCTCTTTACCTGCATCAGAATATTAAAGTTGGAGATGAAATTACGATTTCAAACCCAGTGAATTTGTTCAGCCTTGATCTACGTGCAAAAAAGCATTTGATGATCGCAGGGGGTATCGGAATCACGCCATTCTTGGCGCAGATTAAGCAGTTAGACCGTGCACACGAAAACTGGGAACTTCACTATTCTTGTCGTTCCAAGGCTCTTGGTTCTTATGTCAATTATCTCACCTCCACTCATCCAAACGATGTGCATGTGTATTATGACGACAATGAGCAGATAATTGATTTTGATAACTTACTCGATGGTCAACCGCTTGGAACTCACATTTATGTCTGTGGCCCGAAGGGGATGATCGACTGGGTTCGTGGCAAAGCGGCTGACATGGGTTGGCCGCGTGAAGCGATCCACTACGAAGAATTTCTTGCACCTCAGCCTGGTAAACCATTTGAAGTTAAACTTGCTGTGTCCAATAAAGTCATTCAAGTGGGTGAAAGTGAAAGTCTATTGGAAGCCATTGAACGAGCAGGCGTTGACGCACCTTATCTGTGTCGTGGTGGCGCTTGTGGAATGTGTGAAACTTCTGTCATCGATTATTCAGGTAACTTTATTCACCGTGATCACTGGCTCGAAGATGACGAACATGCCTCCGGCAAAAAGATTATGCCCTGTGTTTCTCGTTTTGAGGGAAAAACATTAGTATTGGATAGATAACATGACGATACAGTTTAACGACGAAACCTTTCGCGAAGATTATTCGTTCAAGAACTCAGAACGTGCAATCAAGCGCTTCCCGTTCCCTTTTGATAAAGACAGTTATATGTACGCCGTCAACATGGAACAACACCGAGGTGGCCCGGCTGATAGCGTTTATGAAAAACGCTTTGATGTAGACGAGCACTACCTTTCGGAAATGCGCGACCGTGCAATGGTGCTTGCGGACGATCCTTTACGTTGCCAATCCCTACCACACATGAATCTGGCTGGTTGGGATCTACTGGAATTGATTATGGTATCAAAGTCTGAGGACTATCCCGATCTGTTCGAACTGCACCGTGATGGTGATCGATGGCATTGGATTAATAAGCCAATGAAAATCGATCAAAAATTTATCTTTATGGATGAAACAACGTTACCTTATGGCCCCATGGAATACATCACGCGTCAGGCGCAAGGTGATTTTTGTGTACTGGATCAGCGAGACGACAACCTATGGATGGATGCGGGTACCGTCACAACACAAGCTGATTGGTCACTTGATTTTGATATTGGTATGAATTTTTTTGAATGGCACGCACCTGTGCCGCTGGCCCATGAGAAAGGTATCTTCGTGCGGGCTTTAAAATTTCTTTTGAATATTCAGCAGGGTGCGCCAGCGCGGCGGTTGAACTGGACGATGACTGTGAACCCCCTACTCGATACTTCCCCGGAAAATTACCACAAATGGGGCATTCAAAAGACATCAATCACGCCTGAAAACATCGGTGCAAAACAGCACCTGCGGGTCGAGTTGCAGACGTTCTTTCGCTTGCCTCGCTCAAATGCGCTCGTCTTTCCAATTCGCTGTTATCTGTGTAGCTTTCAAGACCTTATGACCTCTCCAAAATGGGGCCGACGGTTGCATCGGGTGATCCGTGACTTGCCCGAAGAGTTGGCAACCTACAAAGGTTTTATTGACAACCGTCCAATGATGCTCGACTACCTGTCTAAATTTGATGATGGTTTACCCACATCTAATGGAATCTGGCCAGAGTTTGACACAGAACCCGCGCTGGAAAGATGATCAAATATCAACAAGTACGGCGAGTATTACGTGTTTCAAAAGGCGTCTGATTTTAGGTATTCTGTGGGTACGAGATAATCGATAAGTAACGTGCTGGCAATTCTACCAATTTCTCTGGCCCATGAGGCGCGTCTGCATCAAAGAATAGGGTATCCCCAGGTTTCAATGAGTGCACGTCTTCGCCGTGACGATAATCTACTTCGCCCTGCAGCATATAAATTGTTTCGATTCCGCCGTGTTGAAACGTTGGAAACGTATCCGATTTATCTGTCAGTGTAATCAAATAGGGTTCGACAATTACACCTGATGCGTTTGATCCAATGTGACCCAGAAGTTGGTATTGATGATTTGCCCGTGTGCCTGCACGATCAATTTCAACGCCTTTGCCGGCGGGGGTATGTACGGCTTGGCGGCTTTCTTCAAAGCGACGGAAAAAACTAGTCAACGGCACGCTGAGTGCGTTGGCGAGTGTTTGCAAGGTTGTCAGTGAGGGTGAAGTATTGCCGTTCTCAATCTTCGACAACATTCCAACAGATAGCCCCGTCAGATTGGATAATTCTGCTACAGTGATTTCCTGCTGACGTCGAAAGGCGCGTACTTCTCTACCAATTGCAACCTCTAGTACCTTTTCACGATCTCCGTCGCGGGTTTTGTGCGGGTCTTGCGTCAGCTTTAATGCATTTTCGATGTTTAGCTTTTCCACATTCATATTCTGGTTCCTTTCAAGGACCATCGTAAATCTATTAGACTTTATTTATGGCAAAATTTCACTGACAGACAATTAAAATATACTCACGGTGAAAATATTTTAAATAAAAATATTATAAAAATCACCCTTGAAAAGAAAAAAACTTGATTGTGAGGAAAATTTTATGCCAAAGTGTCGCAAGGAGATGAAAGCACTCCTTAGGGAATCACTTTGGCTATTTTGGAACATTGTGAATAAAACGCTTTAAATTGGGCTGCACTCTTGCGGTCAACAACAGGGAGAAAGATATGAAAAAATTTACTACAGCTTTGACAGCCGGTGTTTTGGCTACGATGCCATTTGCCACAATGGCTGCGGATAGTAGCGATCCGATTGTTATTCCAATCCATAACTGGTCTTCGCAAATTGTGATGTCAAATGTGGTTGGCCAAATGCTTGAAGGTATGGGAAACAACGTTGAATATGTCACAACAGACAGTCAAGCAGTTTATGAGTCCGTACGTTTGGGCGATGTAACAATGGAATTAGAGGTTTGGGAAGGCGCATTTGGCGCGTCATTCCGTGCAGCGCTTGAAAAAGGTGGTCTTCACGATGCTGGTGATCACGATGCCGTCACACGTGAAGACTGGTGGTACCCCATGTGGACAAAAGAAGCATGCCCAGGTTTACCGTCTTGGGAAGCACTGAATGACTGCGCCGCAGTATTTGCAACTGCGGAGACAGGCGATAAGGGTCGTTATCTTGATGGACCAGTTGATTGGTTAAAGCACGGTAAGGAGCGTGTTGATGCGCTTGGTATGGATTTTGTTGTGGTGAACGCTGGTTCTGCGGCGGCTCTATGGGCTGAGATTGGTGCTGCCGAAGCCGATAAAAAACCAGTGGTTGTGTTCAACTGGACACCAAATTTTGCAGAAGCCGTATGGCCTGGTGAATTTGTTGAATTTCCAGAGTGGGTGGACGGTTGTGATAAAGACCCAGCCGTTGGCCCAAATCCAAACGCGCTTTATGACTGTGGTAACCCAGCAAAGGGCTACTTAAAGAAAGCAGCTTGGGATGGTATGAAAGACAAATGGCCATCTGCGTATAATGCGTTAACCAAAATTTCTTTCACTAACCCACAGATCGCTGAAATGGCAAAGCTTGTTGATACAGATGAAATGGAGCCAGAAGAAGCTGCTGAAGCCTGGTTGGATGCGAACAAAGACGTTTGGATGCCTTGGACGCAATAAGTAAAATTTAAAGAAAAATTGAACTCTGCCCGTATTTCTTCGGGCAGGGTCATTTATTTTATTGGTTTTGGTTGTGCAATTGAAATCACTCAGAGTAAAATTTTTAAATAATAAAGCTAAATCCTAGGACGAATAGCATGACTGAAAATGCGCCCGTAATCTCATGCAAAAACGTGTGGAAGCTATTTGGCCCAAGCCCTGAAAGTTATTTGTCAAAAATGCCTGAAGGGATGTCGTTTGATGATATTCGAGCGGATGGGTATATTGCCGGCGTAAAAGATGTGTCGATTGATGT
>DLZA01000074.1:0-3108 GCA_003447515.1 Paracoccaceae bacterium | reverse complement strand
GGTGTTTTTCTCGGTTACACGAAATAACAGGTGGTACCATTGAAGTTGAGGGGCAGGACATCATGTCTTTGTCTGAAAAGGAGCTGATTGAACTGCGCCGCAATAAGATGGGTATGGTGTTTCAATCCTTTGGTTTATTGCCGCATCGCTCGGTTCTGGATAACGTGGCCTTTCCTTTGGAGATGCGTGGGCAAGATAAACATACACGTCGCGAACGTGCGCTTGAAGTCATTAAACTGGTGGGTCTCGAGGGGCGTGAGGAGTACTTTCCCCGTGAACTGTCCGGTGGTCAACAGCAACGTGTTGGGATTGCTCGTTCACTTGCTATTGAACCTGATATCTGGTTTCTCGATGAGCCATTCTCTGCTCTTGATCCGCTGATCCGCCGCGAAATGCAGGATGAGTTTTTACGCCTACAAGAATTGCTTGGGAAAACCATTGTATTCATTACTCATGATTTTGATGAGGCTCTGCGCTTGGCTGACCGCATTGCAATCATGAAGGACGGTGCAGTTGAACAATGTGATACACCTGATCAAATAGTACTGAACCCTGCTACGGAATATGTTCGAAAATTCACTGAAGAAATTGACAAAGCTCGGGTTGTGCATGCCAGTGTTCTCGCTAAGCCAATTACTGGAAAAGTACCAACTGGTCAGCCTATTTTGGGATCGTCTAGTATTCAGCAGCTTGCGAAAACTTTGGTTAGCGATAAACGTAAAATTTTGCCTGTGGCTGATTTAGATGGAACTGTTATTGGTGCGCTTGATCGTCAAGAAGCTCTGGATGTGCTGTTGGGGTCAAGCTGATGGCTGTCACGCAAATTAACTCCCCTAATAGAGAGAGAGAACCCCTGTCCTCAACAAACTTGGCCTGCCTTGCAATATTTGTAGCGCTTTCCTTGTGTCTTTTACGTGCCTTTGATTTGTTGCCCGCAATGTTGGTGCGCGTACCAGAAGAAATGATCCCACCTTTTGCAGACTATTTAGATAAAGTTTTTAACTTCTTCCGCTACACGCTCAAGCTCGAAATCTTGACGCGCGCCATTGCCGAGGGTCCACTCGAATTCCTGCTGGATACAACGGCTAACCTTTTATACGGTAAACGCCGCTGGCCGAACCTCGGACCGATTCCATGGACTGCAATTGCGGCTTCTGCTGCGGTGATTGGGTATTATCTTGGTGGGTGGCGTTTGGCCGTACTGGCGGGGGGCACACTTGTGTGGACGGCCTTGATTGGTCAGTGGAAAATTGCCATGCAGACCATGTCTGTCCTTGTAGTCGCTGCACCATTGGCATTTGTAATAGGTATAAGTCTTGGCATTATAGCGTGGAAATACCGTTGGTTTGATGGATTTTTGAAGCCAGTCCTCTCTGTTTTACAAACATTGCCGTTTTTCACATATCTTTTGCCTGCAGTGATTTTTTTCAAAGTTGGTCCTACAGCTGGCGCAGTTGCTACAGTGGTCTATGCTATTCCACCAATGATTCTGATGACTACACTTGGCTTGAAAAAAGTTTCACCAGAAGTGATTGAGGCTGGGAAAATGTCAGGATGTTCAAGTTGGCAGATGCTGCGTTACGTTTATATTCCTGCTGCGCGGACGGAAATTCTGGTTGGTGTGAACCAAGTCATCATGCTGTGCCTTGCTATGGTTGTTTTGACAGCATTTATTGGTATGCCTGGCCTAGGTGCAAAACTGCTTGCCATGATGGGAAGCTTTAAGCTTGGCCGTTCTTTTGAAATTGGCATTACAATTGTTTTACTGGCTGTGACTTTAGATCGGTTATCAAAAGCCTGGGTGATCAAACAACCAGAACATTTTGAACGTGGAACACCATGGTGGAAGCGGCATGTTTATTTACTGACTGGTGTTGGTGCATTTGTATTATTTTTGTTGCTGTCTAATTTAGACGTGCTCGCAGATATATTTAAACCCTTTTCTGATTGGCTGACATTACTGGGACGCAAGCAAGATTTCTCGCAAGGCAAGGAAATGGATAAAATTATTAAAACGGTACTCGCTATCGATGGGATCCAAGCGGTCACAGAATGGTTGCGTTGGTTCCTTAATGTAAAGGTACTGATTCCATTTCGTAATTCTTTGTTATGGATCCCAACTACTGCTTTTGTGATGTTTGTAACGGCTTTTGCATTGTGGCTTGGTGGGAAACGCCCTGCTATATACGCTCTAGTCTTCTTTGGATTTGTTGCTTTTACGGGATGGTGGGATCGCTCTGTCATCACACTTTATACGGTAATATCGGCGGTTATCCTATCAATGCTTATCGGCATTCCACTAGGTATTTTTGCCGCTCGGTCTGAACGGTGGTCGTCTCGGATCTTGTTGGCTTGTGATACTGCGCAAACGTTCCCATCTTTTATCTATTTGATCCCTGCAATCATGTTGTTTGGTGTGAATGATGTGGCAGTTGTTTTCTCCATCATTATTTTTGCAACAGTTCCGTTGACCCGATACACCATCGAAGGCTTGCGCACCGTCCCACCAGAAATGACTGAGGCAGCCGATATGGCAGGGGCAACGCGCATGCAAAAATTGATCTCCGTTCAATTACCCTTGGCGCTACCAACCATGGCAGTCGGTTTTAACCAAGCCATTATGTTCGCATTCTTCATGGTGATTATTGCTGCATTTATCGGCACGCAAGATTTAGGTCAAGAATTGCAACGCACGTTGGCTGGGACAGAGCTTGGTAAAAATTTCGTGCTTGGGATATGTGTATCGCTTATGGCATTAACGTTTGATTTAGTTATTTTAAAATGGGCGGCTGACAAAAAAAAGCTGCTTGGATTAGATTAATTTTTTTCAATAAATGGCGTGAGACTATCCTGAAAGGCCAAAAGGAAATCTTTTGAAAGCTGTGATGGTTGACTTGCTTTACGCCAAATGAGGGAAATTCGATGCATAAGTGTTGGCTTAAATGCACGGATTACTATACCTTTATCACGATATTGTTCTGCATCTAAAGCGCTGATAATTGCTGCGCCTTGACCTTCTTGAATAACTTTGCAAGCCGTTGAAAATTGGCGAACTTCTATCCAAGTTTTTAGAGGTAAGCCATGGCTGGTAAATGCGTCTGATAGTTG
>DLZA01000274.1:5330-6311 GCA_003447515.1 Paracoccaceae bacterium | reverse complement strand
GCTACCATCTTCGAAATGGTCCATCAAAACGCTGCTCAACTCCCCATCCAATTATCCGAAGCAGGCATAGACTGGCTCCACTTCCCTATCGAAGACTTTGATGCACCCGACGGCAAAATAAACCAATCCTGGTTAGCGATCGCAAATTGTGCGCATAAAGTTCTTGATCAAGGCGGTAAAGTCCTTGCTCACTGCATGGGCGGCCAAGGCCGATCAGGCATGGCCATCTTGCGCCTCATGGTCGAACGTGGGATCTCGCCCGAAATCGCCCTCAAGCAAATCCGCACCGTCCGCCCAATGGCCGTAGAAACGCATGTTCAATATGACTGGGCCACTCGAATTTAGCGCCCCCCCCATAGACTACAATATCTCTCAAATATTTGTTATCTGCTTGTCTGATGCACTAATTTTTTGGTCAAATTTCTGAGAGTGACAATCGCTCACATCGTTGCAAAGACGTGCAAAGCTTTCACAGCTTTGGGAAGTGCCAATAGCTTAATAGAACCCAGTCTATGAAGGCTTACCAAAAGTCACTCTCACCAAACCCACACGACCTCCAAATTTGATTGCTCATGCTTAACAGCTAAATCCTAAAACTCGCTCCAAAATGTCATTTCTACAAGCGTCACCTGGGCACCCACTTTGCAGTCCCATATAAATTGACGTTCTGATATGAGAAGCTTCGTTTTCTGGATCTGCAAGCATTACATCTTCGATCTCATCACTTATCTTAAAAATGAAAAACAGTTGACCATAACTACGAGTCGAGCCCTGACTCACCCCTAGCAAATGGTTGAAAGCCTCTTCTTTGCCCAAATTATCCAAATGACGACCCCCCTCAGTGCGGCAGTTCAATTTACTGAGTAGGTAAGGGTGAGAGGCTGGACAACGACCCAAACGGGACTCGTTACGGTTGCTTCCTTCCGGACCTGGCCGGGTTGGCGAGGCGCTTGCCCGCGCCAACCTCTCGAAACCCGTATA
>DLZA01000274.1:3571-5052 GCA_003447515.1 Paracoccaceae bacterium | reverse complement strand
CCGGGTTGGCGAGGCGCTTGCCCGCGCCAACCTCTCGAAACCCGTATAATATCAAAAATCTCGCTTGCCAAGGTCAGGATTGCAACCAAATCGACCGCATGCCACAACTCCCACAACACAAGAATTGGAAGAGAAATGTTAAACGCAGAAGACGTCACGTTCGGTGGTTCATCCCTGGAACGCGCGGCACATTACCGTGAAGACACACAAAAACTTAAAGAATTGCAAAAATCTGGCAAAGCAATTGTCATTTGGCGTGGCAAACCTCTTTTTGATTACGAGACCAGAGCCCTAATGCGCATAGATCCTGAACATGCCATCTTAACAGAAGCAATCGCAAACCCGATATTTTTAGGTATTGAAGAAGACGGTACTGCCATTTTCGCCCATGACATTTCCTCTTGGGACGACCCAATGCGCGATGAAGCTGCCTTGGCAAACTTCTTTGATCCAAGTCAAAACCATTATCCTGGCTTCTCTGAAACGCAGGTTTTTACAGAATTACGCGGGGTGATGGCAAAACTAACAATACGAGACGCAGAACTCGCAGCAACCGGACGTGGCATCTTTGAATGGCACCGAATCCACGGCTTTTGTGCCAAATGTGGTGGCAAATCTGAACCGTCTATGGGAGGTTGGCAACGAGACTGCCCCTCATGCGGTGCGCACCATTTTCCTCGCACAGATCCCGTGGTCATTGTGCTTGCAACAAAGGGAAATTCTATTCTTATGGGACGCTCGCATGGCTGGCCAGACGGTATGTATTCTTTGCTCGCAGGTTTCATGGAACCCGGCGAGACAATGGAGGCCGCTGCACGGCGCGAAGTGTTTGAGGAAAGTGGTATCCGCCTTGGTGCAATCCGCTACCTATCATCGCAACCCTGGCCCTTTCCCGCCAGTCTAATGATTGGCTGTGCAGGCGAGGCTGAAAATAACGAAATAACCATTGACCCCAAAGAAATTGAGGATGCTCGTTGGTTCACAAGGGAAGAAGTCTTTGCCGCAACACACGGCCAAAATCCCATGCTTAAACCCGCCCGTAAAGGCTCCATTGCGCATTTTCTAATTCATCGCTGGTTGTCTGACACCTTAGATTGACAAGGTATAGCTACGAAAAACGATCAGTGAGCGCTGTGGGATTTAAAGTCGTCGAAAGTTACGGACCCCGCAAGTGTACGTTGGTTCAGATGTACAACTCCCAAGCGCAAAAAAGTAGGACAGACCAGATTAAGAAAATTTCTCGCAGCATGCACCGCAATCGCTACAGCCCAACATGCCGGGCTAATACAAAAAAAATCGCGTTAACCACGAGACTGATCAGCCTTATAAACACCCAATACTTCAAGGTGAGTAGTGAAATACCCCAACTCTTCTAGCGCTCGCTGAACTGGCTCATCATTAGGGTGCCCCACAATATCTGCATAAAATTGCGTTGCTGTGAATGACCCGCCAATCATATAGCTTTCCAATTTCACCATGTT
>DLZA01000274.1:0-3188 GCA_003447515.1 Paracoccaceae bacterium | reverse complement strand
CGAAAGACAAACGTTGTAATCAGTTCCTCTCTAGATTGCGGTTCAAATGTTGGCTCAGGCGACATCACCAAAAAACGCGTGGTATTGTTTTTATTATCCTCAATGTGACGCGCTAAAACAGTCAGCCCGTAAATTTCAGCAGCCAAATCCCCTGCCAGTGCGCCCTGCGATGCATCACCAGCGGCCGCAACTTCCTTCGCGGATCCAGCTGTGTCTACTCCCGTCACTGGCAACATATTATATTCATTCAGGAACTTGCGGCATTGACCCAAAAGTACTGTATGACTTTTTGCAGACGTGATATCTTCAATGCTGGCCCCTTGCACGCCCATAAGGTTTATGTGCACGCGTTCAAAATGTTCGCCAATGATGTGCAGCCCACTTTCGGGTAACAAGTAATGGATGTCAGCAACCCGTCCGTAGGTAGAATTTTCCACTGGGAGCATCGCCAAATCAGCGCCACCTCGTTTCACAGTAGCGATAGCACTTTCAAATGTTTTACAGGCCACAGCCTCCGCGTTTGGAAATACCGCGGCGCAAGCCTGATGAGAGTATGCACCAAGCTCTCCTTGAAAGGATATTTTGTTCGCTTTTTCAATCATTTTCACCACATCCTTAAAAAACATGCCGATTACGCCCAAAAGGGCGTTTCGTCGCGGTATGTACACCTTGCAAGTGGTAAGGGGAAGGCGCTAGAACGGCGGCGAAAAAGAAAGTTCGGGCTTAAGATGACCCGCAGCTCAAAAAAGGCAGAACTATGGACACAATGGAATCAACAAAAATTCTTGGGGGCGTCTGCGCTGCACTTCTCGTCTTCATGCTCGGCGGCTGGGCTGCAGAAGAGATTTACCATGTGGGTGGTAAAGGACACGGTCATGGTGATGATCACGTGTCTGGATATCCGATTGAAGTGGCTGAAGCGGTTGAGGCCGAAAGCGCTGAGCCTGAGGTGACACTCGAAGAGATGATGGCGATGGCGAGCCCAGATAAAGGCAAAAAGGTATTTTCAAAGTGCAAGGCGTGCCACAAGGTCGGTGACGGCGAGCACGGTACAGGCCCCAGTATGTACCAGGTAGTCGGCCGCGACATCGGCAGCGTGAATGCATTCGAATATTCTGGCGCAATGGCCTCTGTCGGTGGCGTATGGAATGCAGAGAGCCTAAACGCTTTCTTAATCAAGCCAGCATCCTACATTGCTGGCACCAAAATGAGCTTTGCTGGCCTCAAAAAAGGCACAGACCGTGCAAACGTGATCAAATACCTAGAAACACTGAATTAAGCGTCTCTCAAAAAATGGGTAGGCCATCCTTTTGGGTGGCCTTTTTGCTTATTGGGCTGAATTATATCAACAATCACTACAAGACTGCGTGTTTCTGTTTACGAATGTCTAAATTCACCTATTTAATGAAAGCGGAAAACATATCGCGGGATGGGGAGAGTTATTGAATGGTGCAAGCAAAAGTAAAAGCCACTGCCAACGAAGAGTTAAATATACGCAGTTTCTTATTCGCAAGCTTTATTCTAATTGCACTGGCCTTTGGCGCAACGCTTACCCGTGCCGAAGACAAAGTCATTAAATCCCACGGCATTTCCACCTTCGGTAAGCTTAAATATCCCTCCGATTTCAAACACTGGGACTACGTAAACCCAAATGCTCCGCAGGGAGGAACGATTTCTTTCTTGGGCACAGGTGCATCTGGCACGTATGACAGCTTGAACCCTTTTATTCTGAAAGGCGAACCGGCCCAAGGGCTCGGCCTAATGTATTCCAGCCTTTTGACAGGGTCGAGCGACGAACCAGACAGCGCATATGGTTACATTGCTGAAACGCTCGAATACCCAAAAGACCGTCAGTGGGTTATTTTCAACATGCGGCCAGAAGCAACTTTTTCAGATGGCCACCCAATTACGGCAGAAGACGTGGTATTTTCTTATGAAATACTCATGGCAAAAGGCCACCCAGTTTACAAAATAATTTATAAAGACATTGAACGTGTCGAAGTACTCGACACAAACCGCGTGAAATTTACTTTCAAAGAGGGTGTTAATACACGCGACTTGCCCGCTTCTGCAGGTGGCATCTCAATCCTTGCAAAACATTATTACGAAAACCGCGATTTTGGTGAAAGCACGATTGATGTGCCCGTCACGTCTGGCGGTTATACAGCAATAAAAATTAAACCAGGTCGTTCGATCAAATACTGTAAAATTGAAAACTACTGGGCTAAAGATTTGCCCCACAATCGAGGTTCGGGCAATTTTGACTGCTACCTGTATGAATATTTCACAGACCGCACAGTTGCACTTGAAGCATTCAAAGCGGGCGAATTTCTCTTTCATGAAGAATTCTCGTCCAAAAACTGGGCCAACAGCTATGAGTTCCCAGCAATCGAAAAGGGGTTCGTTATTAAAGAAAGCATCCCTGACGCCCGCCCATCAGGTACACAGGGATTTTGGATTAATATGCGCAAAGGGAAATTCTCGGACCCGCGTGTGCGTCAGGCCATTGGGATGATGTTTAATTTTGAGTGGTCCAACAAAACCTTGTTCTTTGACCTATATGAGCGCACTGACAGCTTCTGGGAAAACTCGGATATGCAAGCCGAAGGTATCCCAAAAGGTGCTGAATTGGCTTTGTTGGAAGAATACCGCAATAAACTACCTGTGGCAGTCTTCGATGAACCCGCATTTACCCCTGCCAAATCCCGACCCCGTCAAGCAGACCGCAACGCAATCCGCGCGGCGGGCAATCTGCTGGATGAGGCAGGTTGGGTCGTCAAAAATGGCAAACGTACCAATGGAAAAGGTGAGATCCTCGCACTTTCAGTCGTCGACGACAGCGCCTCCTTTGAGCGTGTGATCAATCCCTACGTGGAGAACCTCAAACGTCTTGGTGTTGAAGCCACGTTTGAGTTAATCGACTCAGCGCAAATGCAACAACGACAAGAGGACTTTGATTATGACCTCATGCCGGGCCGCCTAGTCATGTCCCTTTCTCCAGGCGAAGAACTCGCCACAATGCTCGGCTCTCAAGGTGCAAAAACGCCTGGCAGCAGTAACTTCTCAGGCCTTTCAGATCCCGTCGTAGACGGGTTAATCATCAAAATCGCACAAGCCAAGACACGAGAAGATATGCAAGTGGCAGTACGTGCGCTCGACCGCGTTTTACGTTCCATGCACATCTGGGT
>DLZA01000046.1 GCA_003447515.1 Paracoccaceae bacterium | reverse complement strand
GATTGCCATGCAAAGGTGCCGATCACGACCATAAACATCACGCCTACTAATGCGGCTAGTGGAATGAGTTCGATGATGCTGGACCCGACAAGAATGAAAGCTAGCAAAAACAAAGCTGCAGAAATACCAGATAGACGCCCGCGGCCACCAGAGTTTACGTTGATCATTGATTGCCCGATCATTGCACAACCACCCATGCCGCCAAAGAAACCTGTGATGGTGTTTGCGGCTCCTTGAGCGAGACATTCTTTAGATGCACCACCTCGTCGGTTAGTAATTTCGCCAACAAGATTGAGCGTGAGCAGGCTTTCGATAAGGCCGATGGCCGCAAGGATCACGGCATAAGGAAGGATGATCCAAAGGGTTTCGAGTGTGAAAGGAACATTTGGAATGGCAAAAGGTGGGAGGCCACCCTCTACTGATGCCAGATCGCCCACGCGTGGAACGGGTACATCAAACATGATAACGGCAACTGCAATGAGGCCGATGGCTGCAAGCGGGGCTGGGAAGGCCCTAGTGATGCGAGGCGTGATCCAGATGATCGCCATTGTTGCGGTTACAAGTGCGAGTGTGATCCAAAGGGTCATGCCAGACATCCAAACATGGTGTCCGTTGCCGTCAGGAACCTTGAATTGTTCCATTTGTGCCAAGAAAATCACAATTGCGAGACCGTTGACAAAGCCAAGCATCACAGGATGTGGAACCATGCGGATAAACTTTCCAAGGCGAAAAACACCCGCGAGAATTTGTAGAACGCCCATAAGGACAACAGTTGCGAAAAGATATTGCAAGCCATGTTGTGCAACCAAAGAAACCATTACAACTGCCAGGGCCCCTGTCGCTCCAGATATCATGCCAGGACGGCCCCCAAAGGCTGCTGTGATCAAGCCGACGATGAAGGCTGCGTAGAGGCCCACAAGGGGATCTACGCCAGCGACGAAGGCAAAAGCGACGGCTTCTGGGACCAAGGCTAATGCAACGGTCAGGCCCGAGAGTATATCAGTTCTAGTTTGCGGAAGGTTAAATTCCCGTGGATGCAAAAAATAAGAGTTGTCGCGTAAATTTGCTGCAAAATCGGAAATGGGAGTGCGTTTAGTCAATGGCGTTGTCCTGCAAAGTCTTTGGCCCTGAAATAAGGTGTTCGTAAGCAAAGGTCTAGGATCCTGTAAAATAAAATGTTGGGGACATTGTAAATGGACTGGAAAATATTTTTTTATCGGCACAGTGTGATTGAAATGCAGAGGTGTAAGATGAAGCTGACTGATCTAGAAATATTTGTTGTGGGAAATAAGCTCCCCGGTTGGGGCGGTCGGTATTTTATCTTTATTAAACTTACTGTGGAAAATGGAATTGTTGGGTATGGCGAAGTCTATGCTGCAGCCGTTGGCCCTGATGCAATGTGTGCTGTCATACGTGATGTGTTTGAACGACACATGTTGGGTGAAAATGTTGAAAATATTGAGATGATGTTCCGGCGTGTTTATTCTAGTGGTTTTACCCAGCGCCCTGACCCAACCACGATTGGGGCTTTTTCAGGCATGGAAATTGCGTGCTGGGATATCCTTGGCAAAGCACATGAGCGCCCCGTTTATGCGTTGTTGGGTGGGTTAATGAATGAAAGGATCAGGTCATATACATATCTGTATCCAATGGAGCATCACGATATTACGGCGTTTTGGTCATCCCCAAAAATGGCGGCAGAAAGTGCTAAAGCAGCAGTAGATCAAGGTTTTACAGCGATAAAGCTTGATCCGGCTGGGCCTTATACCTCACGGGGCGGACATATGCCTTCAATGGTGGATATTGCGCAATCAGTGGCATTTTGCAAAGCAATTCGAGAGGTAATTGGGGACAAAGCAGACCTATTGTTTGGTACGCACGGACAGTTTTCAACGGCCGGAGCGATAAGGCTTGGTCAGGCGTTGGAAACCTATTCGCCGTTATGGTTTGAGGAGCCCGTTCCTCCTGATAATATTTATGAAATGGCAAAGGTTGCCAGCGCGGTACGTATTCCTGTGGCAACGGGAGAAAGATTAACTACTAAAGCCGAGTTTGCGCCAGTGTTGCGCTCGGGTGCTGCAACGATTTTGCAGCCTGCCCTTGGGCGGTCTGGTGGTATTCTTGAGACAAAGAAAATTGCGGCAATTGCTGAGGTTTACAATGCGCAAGTGGCGCCACATTTGTATGCGGGTCCTGTGGAATGGGCTGCAAATATTCAGTTGGCGGCGAATATCCCAAATTTGCTGATGGTGGAAACGATTCAAACGGGAGGAGTGTTTCATCTTGATTTGATCAAACATACGATTAAATGGGACAATGGCTATATTGTTACTCCAACGAGCCCAGGCTTAGGTATTGAATTTGACGAGGATTTGGCCCGTGCCAACCCCTGGAACGAAGATGGTTTACATCTAGAAATGCAAGATGCACCCTGTAGATATGATGCGCCTAATTGGTTCGCAGGCGGTGCACCACCGCTTGAAAAATAGGGGTGTGCACGCCGGTGTGGGTTTTGATGACTTTTGGTGGTTTCAGAAAATAAAAGCTGCCTGGAGACGACACAAAAAATTTTTATTGAAGAGACTGAGATTGGTTTATTAACCCTCTTGCGTGAGAATTTAAATGGAGCGTCACTTCGTTCTTGCAAGCAAAACTGTTATAGAAATAAATTCATCAAGTAAGATTCAAGGCTTTCAAAATGTCCAATAAACGTGCTGTTCATTTCATTTTATTGACTGTGATGATTGATGCAATTGGCATCGGTTTGATCATGCCAGTCATGCCTGCGTTGCTGTTGGATCTAGGGGGTTCTACTTTGGCAAATGCTGCGGTTTGGGGGGGTGTTATGTCTACCGTTTTCGCGCTGATGCAGTTTTTATTTGGGCCACTGATTGGGAATATCTCTGATCAGTTTGGGCGACGCAAAGTGTTGTTGGTGTCGCTTTCGGTGATGTCGCTTGATTATGTGCTGATGGGTATTTCAGGGTCGCTTTGGCTGTTGTTATTGGCGCGGATTATTGGTGGCGCTTCGGCGGCGAACCACTCAACGGCAAGTGCGGTGATTGCGGATGTCTCTGAACCGAAGGAGCGGGGTAAGAATTTTGGTCTGCTCGGTGCTGCTTTTGGGGTTGGCTTCATCTTGGGGCCAGTCATTGGGGGTCTGGCCGCCGAATGGGGGCCTCGTGCGCCTTTTTTTGTGGCGGCTGTCTTAGCAGGGGGAATTGCGGTATTTGGTTTCTTCTCATTAGAAGAAACAGTTACAGCAGAAAACCGTCGTCCTTTTGAGTGGTACCGCGCGCTCCCTTGGGGAGCATTTGAACAGGTTGGTAAATTGACAGGACAAACGCGCTTGTTGATTGTGTTTTTCTTTCAAGAAGTCGCGTTTTTGGTTTATCCTGTGGTCTGGGCTTTTTACACCATGGCTAAATTTGGCTGGGAAGAGTGGCTTGTGGGTCTTTCGCTTGGGGCGTTTGGTTTGATGCTGGTGTTTGGCCAAGGGGTTTTGATCCGCTTTGTGATACCGCGTTTAGGCGAATATCGTACGGCTATGCTGGGTTTATCGATGGAATTATTGTCCTTTATTGGCTTCGTTCTTGCTCCCGCCACATGGGTTATTTTCGCATTATTGCCTCTCAGCGCGGTAGGCATGTTGGCTGGCCCTGCGATGCAAGGTATTATGAGCCGGGCAGTGCCCGACAACGCACAGGGTGAACTGCAAGGTGTTGTCAGTTCGGTCCGCGCTATTGCTTCGATCTTAGCACCAACATTGATGACAGGCCTGTTTTGGCTGTACAGCGACGATGGATGGTTTTTCACCTTTCCCGGTGCGCCTTTTGTTTTATCAGCTTTTTTGATGATTATTGCTATCCGGATTATGTGGAACTTTGGTCGGTTAGTTAAAGGTTAATCTAGGTGTGGAGCCATGAGTTTGACCGTTTGCGATATAGCTACCCAACGATAATAAAAACTGTTTAGTGCTTCAGTGAATTTTGACTGTATTGAAAAATGGTCAGAAAAAGCCATCGGAAAGATCTTGCCGCTCACCGACTATCTGTCGAGAGAGGATCAAACCCAAGAACTGCATATATCACACGCCATCGACCGTGCATCAGCCCGGTGGTGGCGGATGTAACCTAATGAGTTAAGAACCTGCTGCAACCTGATAATCGCCGTAGACCTCGCCGCGTGGCATGTCAGCGGGCAGTTGTACCAGCTTATCTGGTGCCTAAAGTGTTGAAATGGCTCGTTTTTAGTTGTGAAGTTGTGGTCGCGACTGTGATGCAATTAATTGAGAGCGTGAGCGCGCTCTTGGAGGACCAAGCGATCGTGGAGTTTGGCGCAGCTGGGTAATGCTTCCGGTCCAGACAAGCCCTTCACTGCAATCATCGAAGCTGCATTTCCGCTTACCCAAACTGGACGTCCGTGATGATGCAGCCCCTGTAATCTGGTGATGACCAAATTGTGGGCAACGCCCACTGGCGTAGATGCGAGCATCGCACAAGAAAAATATTTGGCATCTGCGGCGATCGCTTTACCGCAAGGCGCCAGTTTCCTCTCATTCGTCATTTAGCAGTCTAGGTCTTGCCAAGACCTGGGTCAACGTTCTTGCGACACCCGGAACGTGGGGGCGCACGCATTTTGGCAGTGGGTAGCGCATGACGTTGACTAAAAATTTTTTTATTCAGGTTGAAGACTTTGAATTCTTTTTCTTTCCTGTATTCATGATGAAGTATGAGCAAAAATATTAGCCAAACAAAAAACGACAGTCTAAAATCGCTTACCTTCAGTCTTACTGGGCAATTAGATAGCTGCGATTTTGACCAATGGCTCGAGCGGCACGCCAGAAAACTTGGTGTTGAATTTGAAATCACTCAACGAAGTTCGCGATTGATCTTTATAGAGGTGGCTGGCGTGAGCGAGATGATTGAAGCCTTTGCGCTCGCAGCAAGTCTTGGGCCGAAGAGTGTTAATATCGATGAGCTTACGCTTATGGATTCACAATCAACTGGATCGCAGCGTTACGAAGATTAAGAGCTTGATCGGATAGCTCTTGAGGTGAAAATCGAATCCTTGCATTTGAGTCTCTGAGCTGACTAACTCTAATGACGAGATTGTGGGGAATTGTATTGAACTGGATTGCTGTCGGACTGGCGGAAGATATTCCTGTAGGTACGGTGGTACCTCGGCGAGTTGATGGCTTAGATTTAGCTATCTGGAGAAGTGGGTTGGGCCGGTTCCATGCCTGGGATGATCGCTGCCCTCACCGTGGAATGCGGTTGTCTCATGGGTTTGTACGAGGCGAAGTACTGGCCTGCGTTTATCATGGTTGGCAATATAATTTAGATGGTGCGTGTGACTACATTCCTGCCCATCCAGACTTGACGCCGCCAAAGACGATTTGTGCGAATACTTACGTGTGTGAAACTCGAAATCAGGCGCTTTGGGTGGCGCTCGGAACTGTCAATGGTGATGTTCCAGATATTGGAGATCGCATTCCCATCCGCTCACTTGATATTTCATGCGGGGCTCCTGCAATAGCTCGGTATTTTGATCATCCGCAGGACCCTCTGATTGTTTTGAGAGGCAAATATGATTTGGCAATTGCGCTGCAACCCAGCACATCACGAAGCTGTTTTGCACATGTGTTTGCCGGTGCAGGCCAAGATAAAAAAATCGTCTCACGTTATGTTGAGAAACTACGCGATGAATTGGAAGCGGCATGAGTGATTCAAGCAAAGATCATTGGTATCCGGTTGGGTTGTTATCGGACATTTATACGCCGCGCCAAACTTTGCTGTTTGACCAAGAAATCTCACTGACACATGACGACACTGGTTTCGTTGTAAAGAAGAGTGGTGGCGTGTCATTGCCTACGATCGAACGTTTCGGCCATCTTTGGACTAGTCTGGGTCAGCCTGACCACGATTTGTTCGTTATCCCCGAGGCTGATACGCCTGGTCGTCATCTGGTAGATGTGGGTTCAGTAAAAGTGAAGTGTTCGCCTCTACGGGCCGTCGAAAATTTTTTGGACATAGCGCATTTCCCGTTCATTCATACAGATATTCTTGGTGCTGAACCCCATACTGAAGTTGACCGCTATAAGGTTGAAATCCGTGAGGGGGTGAATGAGGTCTGGGCCACCAAAGTCAAATTTTTTCAGCCACAAGCCGCGAAATCAGCTGAGGGTGGAATCATCACGGAATACATGTACCGGGTTCCTGCGCCCACCTGTGCGGTCCTTTATAAAACCTGCCCGCCTCGCCCCAAAGAATGGGATATTATCACCCTGTTCGTGCAGCCCTTAACCGAGGAATGGTGCGAGGTTTGGCCTTGGATGGCACTTTATGACGACGATTCGACTATGGCTGAAATGGTAAGCTTTCAGCAGTTGATTTTCATGCAAGATCGGTCAATTCTTGAAAACCAGATACCCCTAAAATTGCCGCTTGACCCTGGGATGGAGACACCAACGCAAGCTGATATGACTTCGGTAGCCTATCGACGCTGGCTTAAACGTATTGGGTATTCATATGGCGCACAAATGGTGGCTGCATGATTCTTTATGACTATGTTCTCAGCGCAAGTTGCTACAAAATTCGGCTTATGGCGGCTTTGTCTGGCCAAAAACTGGAACTGCAAGCGGTCAATTTTCACCCGGCACGGGAGCACAAATCGCCCGAGATGTTGAAGCTGAATCCTGGTGGTACGCTTCCAATCTTACGGGATGAGGATTTGATTATGACCGACAGTTCTGACATGTTGAGGCATCTAACAAGAAATCTTCCTGAGTGGCAGGGGGATGATGATGGGTGGTTGGATTTCGCCAGGACTTTGAACGAAACTCTTGGAATGGCCCGGCTTCACGATGTCCTTGGTTTCGAAGTTGATATTGATGCTGCTCGCAAGCGCGGCGTGCACTTGTTGCGATTGCTTGAGGCACATCTGACCGAACAACGTTTTGATGGGATGATTTTCTTGACTGGGGACACGCCGACAATTGCCGATATTGCCTGTTTTCCCAACACTGCATTAGCGCCTGATGGCGGTGTCAGCCTCGATGTTTACCCTTCAATTCGCCTTTGGATGCGAGCGCTCAGATCTTTGCCTGGCTTCATAGAAATGCCAGGTATCCACCGGTTACACGAACTGGAGGCGGCAGAATGACTGCTATTTTGCTAAAACGGTGCGCAGCGATTGTCACTTCGGAAAGTGAACCTGTTTTGTGGGACCATGATATTCTTTGTGAACATGGTGCCATTGTATCAATAGGACCTGATTTGGAAAGGATCGTGCCTGAGAAAGCTGAAGTTGTCGATGGTTCCGGCCTTTTTGTTTATCCTGGTTTGGTAAACACACACCACCATTTCTTTCAGTGCTTTGTACGCAATCGTGCGGAACTTGATTGGACGCGGTATTCGGTCATCGAATGGCTGGACCGTGTCTATCCAATCTTTTCGAGATTAACGGAAGACTGTTTTTATCACAGTTCGATTGTTGCAATGGCAGAACTGATCAAACATGGATGTACGACAGCATTTGATCATCAATACTGCTTCCCTCGGCATGCGGGATCGCGCATTATTGATCGTCAATTTGAGGCAGCAGAAATGATGGGGATCCGATTTCACGCTGGTCGTGGTGGGAATACTTTGCCTAAATCCGAAGGTAGCACGATCCCTGATGAGATGTTGGAGACGACAGATGAGTTCATCGCGGATTGTGCGCGGGCAATTGACGCTTTCCACCAGTCAGAACCACTTGCAATGCGAAAGGTTGCGGTCGCTCCCTGTCAGCCAGTAAATTGTTATCGTGAAACTTTTGTGGAATCGGTCGCGCTTGCGCGCGACAAAGGCGTCATTCTGCACAGCCACGTGGGCGAGGGTGAAAGCGCAGTGATAGAACAGGTTCATGGAATGCGTTCCGTTGATTACTGTGAAAGCCTTGGATTCGCTGGACCAGACACATTTTATGCCCATTGTTGGGAACTGACGCGCGATGAACTGAAATCAATGTCTGCATCTGGCACTGGAGTATCGCATTGTTCCGAACCGGTTTATCTGGTCGGGGCTGAAGTTACCGATATTCCTGCTATGAATGCTTTGGGCGTTCGAATTGGGTTGGGATGTGATGGCGCGGCGTCAAATGATAATTCGAACCTGATGCATGCGGTACATTCTTCTTATATGCTGCAATGCCTTGTGGCCAGTTCGCGTGAAGACGAGGTTCCAAAACCCTCATCTTTCTTGGCCTATGCAACTGAAGGCGGGGCATCTTTGCTTGGGCGGTCTGATATTGGTGCCTTGCGCCCTGGAATGGCCGCTGATCTTTTCGCCATCGACACGCGCAAGCTTGATTACGTTGGTACCCGTCATGATCCGGTTAGCCTAGTTGCCAAAGTTGGTATCGGGGGGCCGGTTGACTTGACAATGATTAACGGGCGTATCGTTTGGAAAAATGGTGCATTTCCTCATCTTGACGAGGCTGCGCTGTTCGCTGCCGCCGAAGATACACTTCACACGATTCTACCAAACCAAACAGGAGGACTATAAATGTCACAATCTATAAAACGCCGCTCATTCTTGAAAGGGTCGCTTGCAGCTACAACTGCAATCGCGATACCGATGCAGGCCATGGCTGCAGACAAGGTGAAAATGGGGGTATTACTGCCATCGCCCGAAGCAGATGTGGGCTGGTCACGCACATTGATGGAAGGCGTGCGCAGTGTCCAGGAAGCCTATGGAGATGCTTTGGAAGTAACGGTGCTGGAAAACATCGCCGAAGGACCTGATGCAGACCGGATTGCCAACGGGTTGGTTGGCGAAGGCCATGATGTTCTTTTGCTTGGCTCTTTTGGATATCAGAATGGAGGCATTCAAATTGCTAAGCGCCGCCGTGATGTTTCGATCATTCATGCCTCTGGGTTTATGGTTGAACCGAATTTTGCGCCATTCACTGCGAAATATTGGCAAGGGACATATCTGATGGGAATGGCTGCGGCATCGCTGACCAAGACTAAAAAGTTAGGCTGTGTTGGTGCCTTCGCCATTCCTGAATTGATCACATCAATCAACTCGTTCATGTTGGGAGCGCGTTCCGTTGATCCTGAAATTGAGATTACTGTTGTCTGGGTTAACAGTTGGTTTGATCCCGCATCCGAACAAGAAGCAGCTAAGGCATTGATTTCACAGGATGTCGATGTGATTTTTTCAAATGCGCAGGATACGCCATCTGTGATCGCCGTTGCTGAGGAAGCCGGCGTGTATGCTTGGAACCTGAATTCTTCGATGAAAAGCTATGCGACCAAAAAATATCTTGGCGTTGTAGGCACCGATTGGGGCCCGCACTTTAAGCGTCTAGTGGATGGGCATGTGGCTGGTGACTTCAAGGGTGACAACTATTGGCTCGGTATGGAAGATGACATTGTCTACACCGCAGATTGGAATCCAGATATACCCGCCGACATGCAGGCAAAAATCAACGCGCGTCAGGCTGAAATTAAGGGTGGTACATTTGATGTCTTCAAGGGTCCACTGATTGACCAATCTGGCACCGAACGTGTCGCAGACGGGGTGGTCATGACTGATGGGGAAATCCTTAGCATGGATTGGCATGTTGCTGGCGTTATATCGCCGTTGCCTTCGTGAGTGATCAACCAATCTTGAATCTGACAGGCGTATCGAAACGCTATGGCACGGTTCAAGCAAACAAGGCGATCGACCTGAGTGTAAAGCCCGGGTCGATCCATGCTGTTCTTGGTGAAAATGGTGCGGGGAAATCCACGCTCATGAAGCTTATTTATGGTGTCGAACACCCTGACGAAGGCATCATCTACTGGAATGGGGAACCCGTGCATCTTTCTAGGCCATCGGATGCCCAGGCGTTGGGTATCGGTATGGTGTTTCAGCACTTCTCACTTTTCGAGACGCTAAATGTTGTTCAAAATGTTTCGCTTATGGTACCCGGGAAGACGGTAGATTTGGCGCGCAAGATTAATGAGCTTGGAGAAAGATTCGGTCTGACTGTGGACCCAAATGCCATGGTTCACACCCTTTCAGTGGGTGAGCGTCAGCGGGTCGAGATTATTCGCTGCCTGCTTCTTAACCCAAAGCTTTTAATCCTAGACGAACCAACTTCTGTGCTTCCGCCCCAAAGCGTCAAACTTTTATTTGAAACCTTGCGAAAACTTCAGGTAGATGGAACAGCAATCCTTTTCATTTCTCACAAGCTGGAAGAGATCCGTGAACTCTGCGATGAGGCCACAGTTCTGCGAGGTGGAGAAGTGACTGGGCTGGTTGACCCGCGTGAGCATGATGCACTTGCTCTGGCGCAGATGATGATTGGACGAGAGATGCCTCATCTTGGGGTATCAACTTCGGTGGTGCCTGGCGAGACGCAGCTGCGTATCTCCAATCTTAGCCATCCACGCGCGACACGGTTTGGCACCACCTTGGAAAATATAAATCTGGATCTGCGTGCAGGTCAGATTATTGGGATTGCTGGTATTTCTGGGAATGGCCAACAAGAGTTGGCCGCACTTATCTCTGGTGAAATACGAGCACATCAGCCAGATATGATTGTCATTAAGAAACAAGATGTGGGGTGTTTGGGGCCCATGCAACGTCGTGAACTTGGGTTCGCCTTTGTACCAGAAGAACGCTTGGGGCGCGGTGCGGTGCCAGAAATGTCACTGGCAGATAACAGCCTGCTGACCGCCCACCAAAAAGGTATGCTATGGCGCGGGATCATAAAGCGCAAAGTCGAGAAAACATTTACCCGCCGCTGTATTGAGCAATTCGATGTGCGCACACCCGGGCCGGATGCGGAAGCCGGTGCGATGTCTGGTGGCAACTTGCAAAAATTTATTCTTGGGCGCGAAATTATGTTGTCACCCGATGTGATGCTAGTGTCTCAGCCCACTTGGGGTGTTGATGTCGGTGCCGCTACCGCAATCCGCCGTCGCCTGCTTGAAATGCGAAGTCAAGGCGCTGCCATCTTGGTGATTTCAGAGGAGCTTGAAGAATTGTTCGAAATCTGTGATGTCCTTCATGTTTTGCATGAAGGTCGCCTATCGAAAGCGTTGCCGGTGGCCGAAACGACAGCTGAAAAAGTTGGCACCTTTATGTTAGGGGCAAAAGTATGAAGTTGAGATTAATTCGTCGCGATGCAGCGTCGCGACTGGCGATGTTTGGAGCGCCGGTACTAGCATTGATTCTCACATGCATGACGAGTTTGGTTCTTTTTGCGCTTTTGGGCGTTCCAGCAGGAAAAGCACTTCACTCTCTTTTATTAAAACCCTTCCTAAGTTGGTATAGTTTTACTGAAGTATTGTTGAAGATGGCTCCTCTTTTGTTAATTGCTCAAGGCTTAGCCATCGGATTTCGCGCAAATGTGTTTAACATAGGTGCTGAAGGACAGTTCGTTATAGGTGCGCTTTGCGCATCTGCGTTTCCCGTGTACTTTCCCGAAGGAAATTTTCCTTTGATGCTTCCTGCAATGATCATTGCAGGGGGGGTAGGTGGCACCATTTATGCAGGAATTGCAGCCGGGTTACGCATACGCTTCGGCGCATCGGAAATTCTGGTCACTTTGATGCTGACTTTTATAGCCATACAAGTTCTAAATTATTTCTTATTGGGACCATGGAAAGATCCACGCGGATTTAATTTTCCGCAGACAGTCATGTTCCCGGAGAATGCGTTGTTGCCTTTGTTGTTTGAAAACGTGCGTCCCAATATTTCTTTGATCTTTGCTCTGTTGGCTAGTTTATTCGCTTACCTGATGATGGAACACCACTTTCGGGGCTACCAGCTTCGTACATCTGGCTTGTCGCCAAAGGCCGCTCTTTATGCTGGGTTTAACGCTCCCAAAATGATTTTGCTAAGTCTTGCCTTGAGCGGTCTTGCAGCAGGAATCGCAGGGGCAAGCGAGGTCGCCGGACCACTAGGGCAGCTTCAGAGATCAGTGGCCACTGGTTACGGTTATGCCGCCATTATAGTTGCCTATGTTGGTGGGTTAAGGCCTCTTGGGATTATTGCATCAAGCTTCCTGATCTCGGTTCTATACATTGGTGGCGACAGCGCCACAGTTTCAGCTGGTCTACCCGTTGCGGCCGTTGAAGTTTTTCAGGGGATGTTGTTAGCTTTTTACCTACTGACCTTCACATTCATACGGTTTAGGGTTCAGATTGACCGGAGTGTTTCGGCATGAGTGCGCTTGAATTCCTACTAGCTGGCACGCTCGCCGCTGCTTTGCCGCTTTTGCTTGCGGCTTTAGGTGAAATGGTCGTCGAAAAGACTGGTCTGTTGAACCTGGGGCTTGAAGGGATGATGGCGCTTGGAGCCGCGATTGCCTTTATCTGTGTATATCATTCAGGTTCTCACAGCTTTGGCTTTTTAGCGGCTTCCCTAGCTGGTGCAACCCTTGCTATGTTGTTCGCCTTTCTAGTTATTTTTCTCAAGGCGAACGAGGTTGCATCCGGACTGGCGGTAGGAGTTCTTGGTTTGGGGCTTTCAGCGCTATTTGGTAAAAACTATGAAAGTCTAACGATTTCTGGGCTGAGTGAGTTCGGATTACCTGCCTTATCTAAGATACCAGTGATTGGCCCGGCATTGTTTACACAAGACATTGTCGTCTGGTTGGCAATCACCGGAACCATGGTTTTGTGGTACATTCTTAATAAAACGAAACTGGGATTGATAATCGCTGCTGTCGGTGAAAACGTTGAAGCAGCGCGGGCAATAGGCTATCCAGTTGGTGGAATTCGCTGCGCAGCCGTTGCGTTTGGTGGTGGCATGTGCGGGTTGGCGGGTGCCTATGCCTCGACGGTTTATACACCGCTTTGGGCGGACGGGATGATTGCAGGCCGTGGTTGGATCGCCTTGGCGCTTGTCGTCTTTGGAACCTGGCAAACTGGGCGTGTTGCCTTTGGTGCTGTTTTGTTTGGTGTTTTGTCGCTGGGTGAATTAACCGCACAGGCGATTGGGGTCGCGATCCCATCCCAGGTTCTTTCCAGCCTGCCTTACTTTGTAACCATCTTGATGCTTGTGGCGATATCCCGCCACCGGCGCCATTCAAGTTAGGGTATCTGGTATTTCGGTTTAACTTTTTATGTGCCAGCGCTTTTTCACAGAAAAGTGTGAGGACGTCACCTAGCTAGGTCGCAAAGCTGGCGTTGTCGCTGGCAATGACGTCAGGATAGATTTTATTTAGGCCCGAGAGATGGAGAAGTGATGTTATGTTATGTGGCGGCCTTTTTGTTGGCAGACGAAAGGGCGTTAAAACTGAGCAATTCAGTAGCGAGCCCGATAGCAATAGCTTTTGGTGTTTTACCGAGCTGGCGCTGGCCAATTGGGCATATTATGCGGGAAATTTGTGCAGATGTGTGGCCTAGATCAGTCAGCTTTGATGAGAATCGTGCGCGTTTAGTAGCTGAGCCGATGAGACCAAGAGTACTGAAGGGCCGCGAAAGAATTGCATGGCAAAGGTCTAAATCCAGCGCATGAGAGTAGGTTAGAACAACGTGATGAGCGATGTCAGATGCATAACGTACGACATTGGTCGGCTTACTTGCAATCAGGCGATCAGCATGTGGTGGGATATGTGAAGGGAAGCGATCTGCGCTCGTATCAACCCATTTTATGTCGAAAGGCAATCCATCGAAAGTATCGACAATGGCACGGCCTACGTGGCCTGCACCGTAAAGCCAGAGGGATGTTTTGGGATTGGAGAGTGGCTCAAGTAGCCAGCCGTCGAGCCAGACAGGGCTGACATTCTGCTCCGAATTGCGAATTGATTTCCGTAGTTTTTTAAAGGCAAAGGGTTGATTTGCTTCGCCGCTGATTCTGCGAATGTAGGCTCCTGTGTCAGTGGGGAGCGTTTTGATTGAGAATGGTTCGAAAATGACGACCACGTTGCCACCACAGCATTGGCCGAGCGCTGGGCCCAGTGGGATGTTGACCGCGGTAGGTTTGTCGACCGTGCGGGCGAAGTCTGTTACCTGTTGTTCAAGTGCGCCGCCGCCGATCGTGCCAGATTGACCGTTGGCCCATACAAGCATGGATGTTCCAGCCTCGCGTGGGGTAGAGCCTTTGTGATCAGCGATGAGGATGCGGGTGAGTGGGCCGTGGGTTGCGACAGCATTGCGCAGTTCTGACAGGTTTAGTCCCATTTCAGACCTTTTTGACGATTAACCGCTTTCAAGATTTGCTCTGCTGTCGCGGGGGCCTGGAGATCTGGATAGATAGATTTATCCCCGGTGGCAGCAACAGCATCAGACAATGCAAGGAAGGCAGAAATACCTAACATGAAAGGTGGTTCACCTACTGCTTTGGACTTGTAAATAGTATCTTCAGTGTTTTCACCTTTGTCCCAGAGCGTTACGTTGAAAATGTCCGGACAATCCGAGCAGGCAGGGATTTTGTAGGTGCTGGGCGCTTGGGTTTTTAGTACACCTTTGTTGTCCCAGACCAGCTCTTCTGTGGTGAGCCAGCCTGCACCTTGAACGTAGCCGCCTTCTATTTGGCCAATATCGATTGCAGGGTTTAGAGATTTTCCAACATCATGGATAATATCAGTGCGCAAGATGCGATTTTCACCTGTGAGCGTATCAATCACAACCTCGGTGACGGAAGCACCGTATGCGAAGTAAAAGAATGGACGACCTTTGCCTGCCTTACGGTCCCACTCAATTTTTGGTGTAGCGTAGAAGCCAGTGGAAGACAGCGAGATGCGGTTCTGGTAGGCAAGTGACGCAAGTTTTGCAAAAGAAATCTGCTGCTCGCCAATTTGGATAATACCTGTACCAAATTGGATTAGATCAGTTGGTGTATCAAAGTGTTTGGCAGCAAAATCTATGAGCCGCTGTTTGATTGTTTCGCAAGCAGCTTTGACCGCCATGCCATTTAGGTCAGAGCCTGAGGACGCGGCTGTGGCGGAGGTGTTGGGAACTTTGGCCGTGTCTGTTGCAGTTATTTTAATAGATGATAGCGGTGTGCCAAAAACGGAAGCGGCGACTTGCGCGACCTTAGTGAATAGACCTTGGCCCATCTCAGTGCCGCCGTGGTTCAGGTGGATGGAGCCATCAGAATAGATATGAACCAACGCGCCTGCTTGGTTCAGATGTGTAAGCGTGAAAGAGATACCGAACTTAACAGGTGAAATGGCGAGGCCTTTTTTGAGGCGGGGGTTTTCGTGATTAAACCACTTTATGAGTTCGCGACGTTGGGAGTATCTGGATTTGTCTAACAGCTCGATCATAATTTGGTCGGTGACAGAGTCCGTAACCTTCATATGATATGGCGTGATTTGGCCTTTATTGTGGGTATGGTTTGCGTAAGCGTTAGCGGTCCGGATATAACTGGCGTCGACGTCCATCGTGTGAGCAATATGATCGATGACTCTTTCAATACCAAGAATACCTTGAGGGCCACCGAAGCCGCGGAATGCAGTTGCGGAGACGGTGTTTGTTTTTAGCCGGTGCGAGGTGATTTTTGCGTTGGGTAGATGGTAGGCGTTGTCGGCATGAAGCATGGCACGATCAGCGACAGGGAGTGAGAGGTCTTGGGTCCAACCGCAGCGACAATACTGCGTAAATTCAATGCCTTCTATTAAACCTGCACCATTATATCCGACAGTATAATCGATCCGAAAATCGTGCCGTTTGCCTGTGATAATCATGTCATCATCTCGATCATAGCGCATCTTCGCGGACACGCCATGTTTGGCTGCGACGATGGCGGTGGCACAGGCCAGTGAGTTGCCTTGGCTTTCTTTGCCACCAAAACCCCCGCCCATGCGTCGTGTTTCTACACGGACGTTGTGGAATGGTAAGCCAAGTGCTTCAGCCACTTTGTGCTGGATTTCGGTAGGGTGTTGGGTGGATGAGTGGATGGTGATGTCACCCTCATTTGGAACGGCAAGGGCTGCTTGGCCTTCAAGGTAGAAGTGTTCCTGCCCACCCATTTCGAGTGAACCTGACAGTGTATGCTCGGCTTTGATGATTACACTAGCGACGTCGCCCTTGGTAAAGATAATTGGCTCTTCGAATTTACTGTCAGCGGCTATTGCATCATTAATTGATAGAACCGCAGGCAATTCCTTGATTTTCGCCTTGCCTTTCGCCGCAGCTTTGCGGGCGAGAAGATGAGAGGTAGCCACTACGAGAAAGATGGGTTGACCAACGAAGTGCACAGAACCGTTTGCAAGGAGAGGCTCGTAGTGATTGGACGGTGACACATCGTTGGCAGCGGGCAGATCATTAGCGGTTAGGACATCGATTACGCCTTCGGATTCGTGCACACTTTTTAGATCAAGGCTGGTGATGTTGCCGTGAGCCACATCCGAAAGGCCGAATGCTAAGTGCAAACAGTTAGCAGGTACTGGAATGTCGTCAGTGTAGCGGGCAGTCCCCATTACGTGAAGCTTTGCAGCGTCGTGCTTGGTAGGTTTGTGGACGGTCACGGTGTGACCTCTAGTACATTGGTGGCATGTCCAAAGGTTTCGTCAAAATACCGTTGCAACAAGTTTTGCGCAGTCTGAGCGCGATACGCAGCAGAGGCACGCACATCACTGATAGGTTGATAATCTGTGCTAAATTTAGTTACTGCAGCGGTGATTGTGTCCTGCGTCCAGGGTTTGCCGATCAGCGCTATTTCCACACTTGTGGCCCGTTTTGGTGTTTCAGCCATGCCGCCGAATGCGATGCGAGCAGATGTGATTTTGCCACTATGCCGAGTGATATTAAAACAGCCGCAAAGGGTTGAGATGTCTTGATCGAACCGTTTAGTAATCTTGTAGCATTTAAGGTTGTTCGGTTGTTCTGGAATGGCGATACCAATGATGAATTCACCGATTTTGCGGTCTTGTTTACCATAGTCGATGAAGTAGTCTTCGAGCGCCATGTTGCGAAAATCGTCACCACGCCGAAGGTATAGTTGTGCGCCAAGCGCGATTAAAGCGGGTGGGCCATCACCTATTGGGGAGCCGTTGGCGATGTTGCCCCCGATGGTGGCCGCGTTGCGCACTTGCGTGGAACCATAACGGCGGACTAATTCTCCTAGGCTTGCGTATTTTTTTGCCACGGCTTTGTGGAGTTGGGATAGAGTGACGGAGGCACCGATGGCCATGCCACTGTCCGATATTTCTATGCCGCGCAGTTCGTCAATTTGACCTATAAAGGCGATGGATGACAGATCACAAAGGTCTTTGTTTATCCAAAGACCCACGTCTGTAGCTCCACCAATCAGGGTCGCATCAGGGTTCTTTATGTACCAATCGGCGAGTTCGTCCGAGGTTTTGGGTACAAAGACTCTTTCCGATTGAATTGTTTTAGTCACGGGCAATTTGTTTATTTGTAGGTGCTTTGGTTTAGCGAATTTTTCCGCTGCTCTCGCTGCACGAATAATAGGAACGTAGCCCGTGCAGCGGCACAGATTGCCCGCCAGAACATCATCGTGATTTGTTTCACTATTTTGATGCGCCGCTGCCATCGACATAATGAAGCCAGGTGTGCAAAAACCGCATTGTGAGCCGTGATTTTCGATCATTTCAGATTGTACTGGATGTAATGTGCCATCAGGTGCAGCTAGCCCTTCGACAGTGCGAACGGATTTTCCATGCAGTTGTGGAAGGAACAAGATGCAAGCATTCAATGCTTTCGTTCCATCGTCATCAGTAATCATGATGGAGCACGCCCCACAATCGCCTTCGTTACAGCCCTCTTTTGTGCCAGTCAGGCCGCACTCTTCACGTAAATAGTCCAAGAGCGTGCGCGTGGGGCTGTTGCCGTCCACGGTTACTGCCTCTCCATTAAGAAGAAACTCGATCTTCATTTTGAAAACCCGCCACCTTACATTGCAATAAGTTTATAGCCTGCGCGTTCGATGCGGCGTAGAACATGCTGGCGACCGTTGACTATAAGAAAGCAATTTCGGGTTGAGGACGCAAGGGGTTAAATTTTTCTGACAACCCAATATAGCCAAAATATTTTGATCGACTTTGTATTCAA
>DLZA01000217.1 GCA_003447515.1 Paracoccaceae bacterium | reverse complement strand
CGTTTCCAGCACGGTTCTGGTGAAACACTGCAAACTTCCATTGCAGCTGCATTTGAAGAGAAAGCGCCATGGCTCGGCTACTATTGGGCGCCAACAGCCGTATTGGGCAAATATCCAATGGTCCGTGTGGAAGTCCCTGAATACAACGCTGAAGCACATGCTTGTAATGGTGATCCTGATTGTGCATCACCGGTTCACTCTGCTTACCCAGCAGCAAAAGTGGCGACGGCCGTTTCCGGTTCTTTCGCAAAAGAGAACCCAGAGATTGTTGAGCTACTAGGAAATGTATCCTTCACAAACGCCCAAATGGGAGAAGTTTTAGCATGGCGCCTAGATAACAACGCGTCTTACGACGAAGCCGCCGTACACTTCTTGACATCAAACACAGACGTTTGGGGTTCATGGTTGAACGATGAAGCCAAAGGCAAACTGTCAGCACTACTGAAGTAAGTCGATACCTTTAGCCTTCCCGCGCCTCTTTATGCGCTGGAAGGCTTTTTATATGTGAGGGACACACATGGCCTTTTATGATGGCATTTTTACAACGATGGGTTTGAAAGGCTGGTGCGGCGAAGGAGCCTCGGACGCACCAATGTCTATGGCAGACCTACTTGCCAAAAGCAGTGGTAATGCAACGAGGGAAGAATTTTTTCCGTTTCCATCTTTAGACAATTTGAGCGAAAGTTGTTCGGGCATCATCCAATCCCGGGACGTAACGAAAGGCATTGAAAACGGTTTTTTAGCAGCAAAACCGGGCCTTAAAACAGTTTTAGATCCAATTACCCAGCCGCTGAGTTGGTTGTTAGACGGTGCCTTATGGGTATTTGCCGCAACACCTTGGTTTATTATGGTGCCAATCCTGGTGGCTATTTCTTGGTGGGCATCAAGATCAAAGCCTGTGACTATTTTTGTATTTGCAGCAATTATGCTTATGGGGCTGGTAGATCATTATGATGTAGCCATGCAAACCCTATCCATTATCTTTGTCTGCACTGGGATTTCGATTTTGTTGGGTGTTCCCATTGGGATAGCAATGTCCAAATCTGACAGGTTGCAACGGTCTGTTGTTCCCATTTTGGACTTACTGCAAACACTACCAACGTTTGTTTATCTGATTCCACTGATCTTCTTATTTTCCGTCACTGAATCAAAGCTCTATGGTATTGCAATCATTCTTTATGCAATTGTACCCGTGATCCGTTTAACTGACCTGGGTATACGCCTGGTTGATCAAGACGTAATTGAGGCAGCAAATGCATTTGGTATGAACTCACGTCAGAAACTGGTGGGTGTAGAATTACCGTTGGCGCTGCCCAACATCATGGCTGGGATCAACCAGACGATCATGATGTCCCTTGCGATGGTTGTGATTGCCTCACTCGTGTCAGCCCCAGGTTTGGGCGTCAACGTCCTGCGCGGAATCCGCAACCTTGAGCTGGGCGTTGGTATTGTCGCTGGAATCGGCATTGTGTTGCTGGCTGTTATTTTGGATCGCGTATCAAAAGCAGCGCTTACGAGGGTCGATATGACCCGTGTGAAACATTAGGAGACCTGATATGGCAGATCAACCTAAAGTTCGTTTACGCGATCTCTACAAAATCTTCGGTGCCCAGGATAAAGAAGTCCTTCAGCATGTGAAAAATGGCATGAGTAAAGAAGATCTATTGGTTAAGCACCGCCACGTGCTCGGTTTGCAAGACATCAATGTAGATATGCAGGCGGGTGAGATTACCGTTGTGATGGGTCTGTCTGGCTCTGGAAAATCGACACTAATACGTCACCTAAACCGCTTGATCGAACCTACTTCTGGAGAAATCTCGATCGATGGCGTTGATGTGATGGGGCTTTCCGAGCAAGGACTGCGCAATGTACGTCAAGAAAAAATGTCAATGGTGTTCCAGAAATTTGCGCTGCTGCCCCACCGCACGGTGTTACAAAACGCAGGCATGGCGTTAGCGGTCCGCGGCACGGATGCAGCAACCATCGACACAGAGGCTCGCAAATGGCTCGCACGTGTAGGGTTACAAGGATATGAAACTCATTACCCTGCGCAGCTGTCTGGCGGAATGCAGCAACGTGTGGGGATTGCACGTGCGTTGACAGCAAATACCGATATCATGTTGATGGACGAGGCGTTCTCAGCCCTTGATCCGCTGATCCGTACGGACATGCAGAACTTGCTACTAGAACTGCAAGGCGAACTGCAAAAGACGATCATTTTCATCACGCACGATTTAGACGAAGCCTTGAAGCTAGCCGATCACTTAGTAATCCTAAAAGATGGTGCTGTGGTACAACAAGGGGAGCCCCAGAGTATTTTGATGAACCCGTCTGATCCATATATTGAAGATTTTGTGTCCGACATTAATCGTGCACGTGTATTGCGGGTAAAATCGGTCATGGTACCGCTGAAGGGTAAGAAGTTCGCAGGCGACGTGGCCATTGGTGATAATTTGGAATCACTTATTGCGCGCTCTGGAGGGGACACCACCCTGCACTATCGTGTAATGGATGGTGACACACCAGTAGGTCAGTTACACATGAAGGATTTAGTGAAAGCACTGGTACCGCGCTTATCTTCCACACA
>DLZA01000020.1:3627-3884 GCA_003447515.1 Paracoccaceae bacterium | reverse complement strand
GACTTTCGGATAAGGTGCGAATCTTCATCCCAGTCCAAACGCTGCATTTTATTTTTACATCGTTGCGCACACTGCGAACGAAATCTGTAAAAAGGATCAACGCATCTTTCGCCGCAAACCACTTGTCGAATGTCCAAGCATCCAGGTCATAGCGCGCGCCCGTCATTTCCAAATCAAATTTCACCAAATCACCATCCAGCAACTTTGCGATACCCGCATCATTGCCTGGTATAGAAGTTCCATGTTTTGGGCCTGCC
>DLZA01000020.1:3003-3296 GCA_003447515.1 Paracoccaceae bacterium | reverse complement strand
TTTCGGTCGACCTAAAAGCAAAAAGTACTAGACGGGTGATTATCAATGCGGCCATTTTCACCAATTACTCCGCTGCTAACTTCGACGCTTTGCGCGCTGCAGCATTTGCCGCCAGCTCGCCCATTACTTGGCTTGATCGTGCGATGGGATTAGTCTGATAGTGTTCTGTGATCGCATTTTTAAGCGCACCTTTTTTCAAAGGTTTCCCTTTGATCGGCGCCCATTCGTTTTCAGGAACAGTGTTGATCACTCCCAAGTGCGGAGCCTGCGCGAACATCGCAATTCGTAGCGCC
>DLZA01000020.1:0-2603 GCA_003447515.1 Paracoccaceae bacterium | reverse complement strand
CGTGCATCGCCGGGTGCAAACCCCGCACGCGCTGTCATTTGCGGGCGACCTTCGGTGTTAACAAAAATTGCAGACTCTTCGGTGTAGGCTGCAGCAGGCAAAATTACATCAGCGCGGTGCGCCCCGCGGTCCCCATGACTACCTTGGTAAATCACAAAAGGACCACCAGCGACTGTGGCTTCATCAGAACTGAGGTTGAACACAACATCTGCACCCTTGACGAGCCTATCCACGCCGAAATCAGATAGACAGCCCAGATCCATCGCACCTACACGGCCAGCGGCTGTATGTAGCACCATGAACTTACTGCTTGTCTTCTCAGTCAGCGCCATCGCAGCGGCCAGAACATCCGCACCATCTGCCCCTTGCAAGGCACCCTGCCCGACAATCACCAACGAACTCTTGCCTTTAATGTCACTTAAATCTTTGGCGACTAGCGTATCTAAATCAATTTTATCCGTGCCAACATGAGTATAATCATAAGTTAGATCAACCACTTCACCCAGCAGACTGATGTTCGCACCATTGATCCAAGCCTTACGCAAACGTGCATTCAAAACAGGTGCTTCAGTTCGTGGATTGGAGCCAATCAGTTGGATTACCTCGGAGGAGTCGATGTCGTCGATTGTGGCCGTACCAACATATGCAGAGCGATTCCCCAAAGGCAGCTTCGCGTCATCCACTCGGCACTCGACTTGGCCACCAAGAGAACCAATCAAGTTTTGCAATGCAAAGGCAGCTTCCGTGCTTACCAAGTCACCGATCAAACCGGCAACCTTTTTACCTTTAACGGCGGCTTTAATCGCAGCAAATGCCTCACCCCAAGTGGCAGGTTCCAATTTACCGTTAACGCGAACGTATGGTTTGTCCAAACGTTGACGACGAAGACCATCCCATACAAAACGGGATTTATCTGAAAGCCATTCTTCATTTACACCGTCATGATTGCGCGGCATGATCCGCATGACTTCGCGTCCCTTAGTGTCCACACGAATGTTGGATCCTAGCGCATCCATCACGTCAATAGTTTCTGTCTTTTTCAATTCCCATGGACGCGCAGTAAACGAGTACGGTTTCGATGTTAGCGCACCGACGGGACATAGATCGATGATGTTGCCTTGCAATTCGGAGTCAAGCGTCTGACTAAGGTATGTTGTAATTTCGGAATCTTCACCGCGGCCCGTTTGGCCCATCTGTTTGATGCCCGCCACCTCAGATGTAAAGCGGACGCAGCGTGTACAGGAAATGCAACGCGTCATCTGGGTTCCAACCAGCGGTCCCAGATCCAGATCATCGACTGCCCGCTTCGCTTCTCGGAATCGAGAGAAATCGACGCCATAAGCCATCGCTTGATCTTGCAAATCACACTCACCACCCTGATCACAAATCGGGCAATCAAGTGGGTGGTTGATCAGCAAAAATTCCATAACTCCCTCACGGGCCTTTTTAACCATGGGTGACTTTGTCTTTACAACCGGAGGTTGCCCCTCTGGCCCTGGGCGCAAATCGCGCACCTGCATGGCGCAGCTGGCTGCAGGTTTTGGTGGACCGCCGACAACTTCGACAAGGCACATGCGACAGTTTCCAGCAATCGACAAACGCTCGTGATAACAGAACCGCGGGATTTCAATGTCAGCAACTTCGCAGGCTTGGATCAGCGTCATAGCTCCATCCACTTCCACTTCGGTCTCGTCAATGATGATTTTGCGCAAATCGGTCATGCCGCCTCCCAAGTCGAGCGGAATTCGCTCTAGGCTATCTTCTGTGATTAACGATCCCAAAACCGTCTTTTGGTCAGATACCGCAGGATGCCGGCAGCCTCAACCAAAGAAACAGGTTTTATGCAGCAAAAGATCAGTTATTTTTAAAACAATGGCCCTCAAACCTAAAAAAATAGTTTGAAGCCCACAAAACGAGTAACCTTAATATTTTTCTGGTTAATTTTCGTACAGTAAAGTACCTACTGCACTTTTCTTGACAATCTCTTTTCGGCCTAGAGCACACATGCTCGCTTCGTTATCCAGATTTGCACCGTTTGCATTCAGATATGACTTGCCGCGCGCCTTCAGGCGGTTCTTTTCGGCGCGGCTATCCACAAAAACTTTAATTTCTTGATTGGAATAGCCCATAGCTTTTGCAGAGTTGTGAATTGAGCGCAAGCGCGCAATACCCCTTAGGATGCGCCCTGAAATACTGCCGCAATTTTTGCGAATCTCATCAGCCAATCCAACGGCCAACAATCCGTCATTAATTGATCTTACCTCTCGCAGAGGAGGATTCGCTACCGCAGCAGTAGCAAGAAATACCGCAATTGTAGCGATTAGAAAAATGCGCATGATCTTCTCCTGTATTTGAGTCCAAACACGCCCTCCACTTAAACTCAAGAAAGATTTTAAGCTTTTGTTATGCAATAACACCCATGAGAAATGTGCATCCAGCCAACGGTAAAGCCACTCGCAACATTTAATTGCATGGGATTAAAGTGCTCCACCCGCTTACACACAATAGTGCTTGCCCATCAGGACCGACACATCATGAACCTACCATTGCTGTGAGCATCATTACATTCGTATTTGCAATCGTATACCTAGCTTTGGATCATT
>DLZA01000404.1:1395-3113 GCA_003447515.1 Paracoccaceae bacterium | reverse complement strand
GTATGACCAAACACAAAACACCAGATTGGCGTAAAAAGTGATGCAATCAGAGCAGATAGGGACGAAATGCGCCCAACAACTGCCACAGCCAACCAAGTCATACAGGCGGCAACCGCGCCCGGAAGCGCCAGTGCAAACAAAATTCCAAGAAATGTCGCAACACCTTTACCACCGTTAAACTGCAACCACACGGGAAACAAATGTCCCAGAAATGCCGCCAGCCCAGCAATTTGCGCCGCCACATCACCAAACAGCACCCTCGCTAACACCACGGCAATAGCACCCTTGCCTGCATCAAACACCAACGTCAAAAATGCCGCCGTTTTATTGCCTGTACGCAAAACATTCGTTGCGCCAATATTACCCGACCCGATATCGCGCAAATTACCCAAACCCATGATCTTCGCCAAAACCATACCAAACGGAATAGACCCCAGAAAATACCCGCAGATCGCCACCAACAGCCCCTGCACTAATGTGATATCTATCACTGGCACTCAGTCCTCCATATCAATCACCCGCATGCAATCACCCCAATCTAATCAGGGGCTTCTCGCATCAGCGGGCGTAAACTTCTTCCCCACCCACAAAGGTGCGCAAAACCACGCCCTGCATCCGACGCGTATCAAACGGGGTATTTTTACAACGTGATTTAAGCGCGTAGCGGTCCATCACAAACGGCTTTTCAGGATCAAACAACACCAAATCCGCAGGTGCACCTTCGCTCATTCG
Source organism: Paracoccaceae bacterium (assembly GCA_003447515.1). Lineage (GTDB taxonomy): Bacteria > Pseudomonadota > Alphaproteobacteria > Rhodobacterales > Rhodobacteraceae > Amylibacter. Next base: position 2,381 of record DLZA01000404.1, on the reverse strand, counting down.
TCCAACCTCCAAACCCAACAGTTTCGCAGGGTTCAACGACAGCGCGCGCCAAAGCGTTACTAAATTCATATGTCCAGCGTGCACCAAAGACATGGATGCAGGCAACAAAGTCTCTAGCCCAACAGCCCCACTCGCCGCCTCCTCAAACGGCAACCGCTTGCTTTCTTCGTCCTGTGGGGTGTGCATAGAACTAATAATATCAATCAAGCCCGCGCTAACTGCCTCGGCCATAGCCAAGCGATCATCTTCGTGGCGTAGGGGCGGCTTCACTTTAAAAAAAGTCCGATATCCGTCAATATCCAGCTCGTTAAGAGTCAGATGGTGTATCGAAACTCCGGCACTGACAGGCAGACCTGCCGCTTTAGCCCTTTCCAAAACGGGCAAACTCGCAGCAGCAGATAGTTGGTCTACATGGTAGGTCACACCAGTCATTTCAACCATCGCCATGTCACGTTCCAACTGTATTCGCTCAGCAATGACAGAAACAGCCGGCAAACCAAGCTTCGACGCAAACGGCCCAGAAGTTGCGCAGGTACCCTCAGACATCACGGGCTCCTGCGCATGACCAATCACCACTGCATCCATCATTTTGGCATAACTCAGACATCGCCCAAAAATCTTGTTGTTGCGATTCACAAAATCGCAATCTGTAAAAGCGACTGCACCCGCGTCCATTAGAAATCCGATCTCGGCCATTTCTTTGCCCGCACGATCCTTGGTCAGCGCCGCCATCGGTAACACATTTACCTTGGACACATCCGCAGCACGCCGAGCTGCAAATTGCAATGTCTCTGGGCTATCGATCGCTGGCTCTGTATCTGGCCGCACAACCATAGTTGTCACCCCACCAGCAGCCGCAGCCTCGCCTGCAGTGCGAAAGCTTTCCTTATGTCGCTCACCAGGTTCACAAACCTTTACACCTACATCAACGATCCCAGGAGCGAGGCATTTCCCCCCACAATCAATGGAGCGCATAGCATTAGGCA
>DLZA01000404.1:0-1043 GCA_003447515.1 Paracoccaceae bacterium | reverse complement strand
GATCCGACGACCCTCAATCACGACTGTTCCAAAGCGTTCCCCATTTTCAGGGTCAATCAAACGGGCATTTCTCAGCAACAAAGTCATCGCCCATTTCTCCACATTTCGATAGCCAACCTAGGGGAATTCACAACCATAAAGATCACAAACACAATCAAATCGAATGCTTGCATCATACCGCTACCTGCTGTGTTAGCGGTGCGGCACGCCGTCCACGAACCAACAATTCCATCGCCGCCATACGCACCGCTACACCCATCTCCACCTGTTCCTGAATAACTGATCGATTTAGGTCATCCGCAAGGTCCCCGTCAATTTCGACCCCCCTATTCATCGGTCCTGGATGCATTATGATAGCATCGTCCTTCGCGTGTGCCAGTTTCTCTGCGGTAAGACCCCAACGATGATAATACTCGCGGGAAGATGGAATGAACGCGCCGTCCATGCGTTCTCGTTGCAATCGCAACATCATCACCACATCCACACCTTCAAGTCCCTCTCTCATGTCATCGAATATCTCGACCCCAAATCGATCAATCCCACTAGGCAACAAAGTCTTGGGTGCTATCAGTCGAATTCTACTCTCCATTTTGTTAAGTAGAAAAATATTTGAGCGTGCAACACGACTGTGCGCAATATCACCACAAATTGCGACACTAAGACGGTGCAGCCGTCCCTTCGCACGACGAATGGTAAGCGCATCAAGAAGTGCTTGTGTTGGGTGTTCATGCCGCCCGTCGCCCGCGTTTAAAACAGCACAATTCACCTTTTCAGCAAGCAACTCCACCGAACCCGAATTGGGATGCCGCACTACCAAAAGATCAGGATTCATCGCGTTCAACGTCAGAGCCGTATCAATCAGCGTCTCACCCTTTTTAATCGACGATGCCCCCATCTCCATGTTCATCACATCTGCGCCCAACCGCTTTCCCGCCAACTCAAAGCTGGCCTGCGTCCGCGTCGAGTTCTCAAAAAACATGTTGATCTGCGTCAGCCCATTCAATGCATCAGATCTCTTATGAGATTGGCGGTTTAGGGTCACA
>DLZA01000409.1:3699-3964 GCA_003447515.1 Paracoccaceae bacterium | reverse complement strand
CTATGCGCTACGCATGATAAATGAGCGGTTTTGTCGTTTTGCAAGAAGTATTTTTCTGCCGATGCTCCGTATTCAGCCGCGTATTTCATCTTTTCCACCGGAAGTTAAAACCTTCGACGAATACACGGCTGATGCAGATAGTTTCATGAGTTTGACAACAAGTCGCATAGATGAACTGCGCGGGAATAGTCTTTTAGTGGTCGCTCCAAACTTCATATCTTTGCTTACCAACTCCTACTATGGCGGCACGGCCGTTAGGCCAATT
>DLZA01000409.1:0-3284 GCA_003447515.1 Paracoccaceae bacterium | reverse complement strand
TGGAAGGATTTAATGCCTGTTACTTTTGCAGTACAGGGTCATGAGGAAAATATGCAATTTGCCTCATTTGTCGATAATAGTGACACTGTAATTGTTTGCACTTTTCTCGTTCAACTGCCAGGCAGCGAGCCCGCGACCTTCGATATCGTTTATCCGTTGCAAACTTTAAAACCGATCGCATCGCTTCTAAGGTCCCGTGTACAATCAGAGCATGTGGCAGAAGATATGTCGTGGCGACAAAAATTAGAACGTGCAATATTGAACATCCCTTTGGTCGTTACTGCCGAATTGGCAAAGCCAAAAGTTTCAATGAAAAATCTGTTAAATCTCCAGGACGGCGACACTTTTCCGATGCAAGTCCACAATGGAATTAAGGTTCTTGTTGAAGGCAAAAACCTGTTTACGGCAGAACTCGGCCAGGTCGGTCCACAAGCAGCACTCCACTTGCGTGATCGTGTCACCACGAACAACAACCCAGAATAGAAAGTTTTGATCATGTCAGAGACCTCCTCTTCCGAAACACCCATCGACCAAAAACTTGCTCGCGACGGCAGTGAAAACCTTCGTGTCTTAGAGAATATTGACGTTCAAATGACCGTCGAAGTTGGGCGATCTGAGATCACCATTCGCGATCTATTACGGTTAAGTGAAGGCTCCGTCCTTGAATTGGACCGCTTAGCCGGGGATCCTTTGGACATTTTGATTAATGGAACCATGATTGCGAAAGGCGAGGTCGTGATGGTTGGGGAAAGATTTGGCATCCGTTTCGGCGAGATCATTGAGCCTGAAAAACGTGTTGAGGTCTTATAGAGCTCAAGATGTCATGAAATTGACGCATGAGGACGCGGCCAGTCTAACATACTGTTAAATAGTTATATTAATAGGGCGAATATAGTTTGGCACGATAATTGCTTCCTTTGATCTAGGAAGCAGGAGCCATCATGTCAGACATCCAACCGATTCAAATTGTAATCATACTGATATTTCTTGGCGCCCTGTTTGCGGCCCAGGTCATCATCAAACGTTTGATCGCAAATGGAAAAGTTGTTCCAGTTCAAAGTGACATGCGGATCGTCGAGACACTCCGCGTAGGTCCGAAAGACCGCCTACATTTAGTCAGCGTCAAAGGAGAGAGTTTCTTGCTCTGCATGGGCAAGACAGGCATGAGCGACATCGTTCAGGTTATCACTTCAGTCGAGGAGACAACCGATGCCTAAGCTCCTCGTTTACCCATGCTATATTATCCTGTTTACACTCGCATCACCGGCCGTTTCTCAATCTTTTGATCTGGGTGGACTTCCAGCTCTCACGAGCGATCAAAATCCAAACGGAGATGTAACATACTCGCTATCTCTGCAAGTTTTAGCGCTTATGACCGCCGTAACCCTATTACCATCTTTGGTTTTAGGCATGACATCATTTACACGCATCATTATTGTCTTATCCATCTTACGTCAGGCGTTAGGAACACAGCAAACACCTCCAAATCAGGTTTTAATTGCAATTGCATTGTTCTTATCACTGTTCATTATGCAGCCAACTTTGACTGAAATATACAACGTAGCATTGTCGCCTTTCTTGTCAGAAACCATGTCCGCAGAGGTGGCCATTCTTGAGGCCTCCACTGTGATTAAGGATTTTATGGTCGTAAATACTCGGAGCGATACATTGCTAATGTTCAGCGACATGGCTGGAGCTGACGGATATGAAAGCAATGCCGATATTCCATTCTCGACATTGTTACCATCTTTCATAACGTCCGAATTGAAGACGGCTTTTCAAATCGGATTTTTACTTTTTCTTCCGTTTTTAGTTATCGATATGGTTATTGCATCAATCTTGATGGCCTTGGGAATGATGATGCTTTCTCCAATGCTCGTCTCTTTGCCCTTCAAACTTCTACTTTTTGTTTTGGTAGATGGCTGGGCGCTAACCGTCGGCTCATTGGCCGCCACATTTGTAGCGACGTGAAACACCATGGAATTTGATGGCAACATAGAATATCTGCGACTTGCCTTTTGGCAAATCATTATGACCGCCGGTCCCGTGCTTGGGGTTGCGCTGGCGATCGGTCTTTTAGTTGGCGTGTTACAGGCCGCAACATCTATCAATGAAATGACCCTAAGTTTCGTGCCTAAATTGATTTTAGTACTGACGACGATCGCACTACTTTCCGGGTTAATGATGACTCAAATGTCCAATTATTTTGCGTTCATCTTTCAAGAAATCGCTGTGGTCGGACGGTGATACCGCTGAATGACATCGCGTTTGGTGCCCTCCCCGGCGCTCAGATGCAGGACGTGCTAAATTGGCTTTTGCAGGTCTTGGTTCTTAATTTACGCGCCGGCGCATTTCTGCTCTCAGCACCCTTTTTTGGATCACGCATGCTGCCATTACAGGTTCGGATTGTGTTATCTTTCGCATTGGGTGCATTTGTTATGTCTCAGGTTGCGCCACCCGACATCGAAGTTTTGACCTCATTTTTGGTTATCCCTCTCGCCATTCAGGAATTGGCGATTGGTTTAACGGCCGGCCTAACTTTTACAATTATCTTTGCCACAGCAGGGTTGGCTGGCGAAAAAATCGCGTCCTCCTCTGGCCTGTCCTTCTCGATGCAAGTTGATCCAAGCGGATCAGGTCAGACGCCCGTGGTCAGCCAAATTTTGACGCTGTTTTGTCTGGTTATCTTTTTCTCAATCAACGGCCATCTGCATGTAATGGCACTCATTGTGGAGAGCTATAGAGCTGTTCCAATTGGAGCACCGCTTCTCTGGGGCGTGTTGATTCAATCTGGTATTGATGCCGGTGGGCTGATGTTTTCTTTCGCCGCAAGCATAATGTTACCGATTGTGGCTGTGCTGTTTATCATCAACTTAGCAATCGGCATCATCACAAAATCTGCGCCCCAATTGAACCTGTTTTCCTTCGGTTTTCCAATAACAATTTTCAGCGTTTTCGTGTTGATTACGCTGTCAATTTCGCCCTTTGCATGGGCGTTTGCAGATTTAACGAAATCAATAACTGAGTTTTTAGGAACTCTAATTCAAGGAATGCGAAATGGCTGAAGGCGGCGATGACGGCCAAGAAAAGACAGAGGACCCCTCCCAGAAACGCTTAGATAAGGCGAAAGAAGATGGTGAGGTGTTATCCTCTAAAGAACTACAAGTTTTCATGACCATGTCGATGGGCGTGGCGTTAATTTATGCCCTTTATTTGTTCCTGCCGCCACGCATTGGCCACTGGATTGCTTTCTTTGAGTTTGGCAGTCTCGATCAATTGAACAG
>DLZA01000044.1 GCA_003447515.1 Paracoccaceae bacterium | reverse complement strand
GATCAATCCATTGTCCCCCAAGATTACCATCATTCCATAAAGGCGAATGACCATATCGAGTTGCATCGACGATAGCACGAGGATAAGTAGGAACGTATTGCGTGCTGGGTGCTCTGTTTTAGCTATGACGAAGGCCATTGGGTAGGCGATGACCAGAGTGATGACTGAAACAATACTGGCTAAAAAAACCGACCTACCGGCCGCCATCAGGTAATTAGAACGTGAGAAGAAGCGGATGTAATTATCTAAGGAGAGGTCAGCAACGAAAGCAACTTGACCAACTTTGGCTGGATTGAAGGACGTCGCCAGCAATAAACCCACCGGAATGACGAAAAACAAAACGAAAAAAGCGACCAAGGGCACGACCAGCAACCATTTGAACTGATGTTGAGATAGGCCAGCTATCAGGTTTTTTTTTGCGCCTGCCACCGCGTCACCCCTTCATGAGGGCGTTTAGCGCGGCCCATTGGGCAAATCCCTCAACCGGTTTTGTATCAGGGTATGGATAGACAGCCTTATCTGTTTTTTCCTCATTTTGGACAGCCCTATGTGCAACCTCAATAGCATTAGGCAAGGGATCGATGACCTTGACCCCGTCAAGTGCGGCCCTGACTTCACCTGCAAAACCAAGCATCCCAGTACAGCCAAAAATGATGGATGTTGCCCCTCCCTGAACAGCTCGTTTCGCTCCAGCGATGGTCCCAGCGACAGCCGTCACTCGGTCGGTTTTAAGCGCAAGCACCGGAACCCCAATTCCAATCGTTTCGGTCAACATGCCTGCTAACCCGTACTTGCTAGCCAGATCGCCAAAAGCGCGATCTTGTCGCTGCAATACAGTGACCACCGAAAACTTCGCACCCGCAGACCGCATAGCAGCCTCTCCGCATCCGATCACCGGAATAGAAATGGCCTCACGTGCCGCATCGAGGCCTGGATCTAGCATACAATCAATTACCACAGCCTGCGCACCATCAGATTCGGCTTTGATTGCGGCTTCAACAACCCCTGGCGCAGCCAAAACTTCATCAACTGCCGATTCAATCGAAGCTGGGCCCAGTTTTATCTGAGCATTCGTTACCTTACATCCATCCGGCGCGGGTAAAGCAGTAACGCGAAAACCTGATGTAACGATTGGTGTAATGACATGAACCCAGATCAAAACGAATCCCCCTGCCCGCTCAATTATCTTGCGGTTCAAACTGTTCCAGAAATGACATCAAACCGACTACCCACTCGGGTAGTTACGCATCTATGATACCAAGTTCTCGCGCCTGATTAACCGCAGAGGCGCGATTTTTAACACGTAAGTCCCCATAAATTTGCTTTAGGTGATATTTGACCGTGTTGGTGGACACGCCCATGACACTGCCAATCTCTTTGTTGGAATGGCCTTTTGACAAAAGCTCTAAATAGCGTTTAGTTGATTGGGATTTTTGATTGAGCAAACACCCAACCTCCGATGGTTCAGCACCCAAGGACCAATAGTGCATGATTTCTGATAACTGGCGGCGCTGAGCTGTATTGATCGGCACAGTGACATATTCGCCATCCAAAACCGCTTGCACTGCCGGTCTCAATGGTAATCCCTCATCCAAGATGAAACGTCGAAAGGGCTGGTTTCCAAGCAGTCGGATAGCAGACAAAAGTGCACCGGTCGCATCACGCCGTGCTTTCAGCTGCCAAAAAGCCTGTGCCCGGATCACTCGTAACTTTGCCAACGACAGTAATTGACCACCCTTGATTGCAGTTTCCTCGGCCAGTTCGACAAAAGCAAGCGCACGCTTGGGACGGCGTGCGCGGACCAACCAACGCGCAATCGCAACGTTTGTCGTCCCGTGTCGTAAGCCCCAATCTTTGTCTGGCTGGCCAACATCCAGTTTACTCGGGTCAATTCCGATACGGTTCATTTCTTTATTTGCTGTCTTGATCTCATCGCTCAACGTGAGCGCTCGAATACGTTCAACGGCCATTAACTGGGCCAGACGCGGCATCTGGCGAACACGGGCCGCCGCATCCGCATGGGCGAGTTCTGTTAATGTGCCAGGCAGCCCTGCCCGTACAAATGCAAGGCGTGCTCTAACGCGATAAGTCGCAGCCAAAATATCCAACCATGCATCTGTTTGCTCGATACTTTTCAGTGCCTCGTCTAATAGTGATTGGGCGACACCCATTTCATTCATTTCGAAATGAACTTCAGATTTCAAAGCCTGACAAATTGCCCGCAGTCCTTGGGGATCACTCGTCAGTTCCTCAAAGCTTGATTCCATTTCATCATATTGCACAATCGCACCAGTCAAATCACCGCGCATCATACGAATTTGACCAAGGTGCGTATGCATATGCAAAGAGCCAAATTGCGCATCACCCAAACGATAGAGCCGGATGGCGTTTTCCGCATGATCCTGAGCGCGGTCAAATTCTCCGCGGTGAAGAGCCGCCGTTGATAGGTGATTAAACGTCATCGCTTGACCAACCAGATCATTAGCCGGAAGCGTCGATAATAATTGGGCCAACTGAGCAGAATCTTCTTTGGTCAAAGCACGGTCTTCATAGACCTTCACATGCGCATCAACCAAAAGGATATCACCCGCAAGTGACGCAACATCGGAAGAGTCAGAGCCAATCATCATCTGTAGGGAGTTCAATCGTTCGCGCGCAGCATTAGGATCACCGATCTTGGCAAGAAGAAACGCAGAAGCCAGTACTGCCTCCGGCAATTCTCCAACGCGATTTGGTTCAAAGGCAATCTTACCTGCGCCGAGCGTTGCTGGCACCCTCATGTAAATGCGCCAATCGCTAACGGTCTGGATTTGAACAGAATTTGAGGTTATCAAATTCCGGTTTTCCATATTATTTTTACTCATTTGTTGACGATACAACCCTTACAAAGAAAATCAATAATAGCCTTTGCGCTCTGCTGAAAGTTAATTGGGTAAATGAAACTAAACATTTGCCCAGTACCCCAAACTGTCAAATTTGCACTCTCCAGTCCCAGACTTCGAACGTAGTGCTTGGCAAATGGTGTGTTGGCCGTTCAGTGGGGATCAATCGTGCAAGACCAAGCCTTTAATTATAATAAAGGCTATTCAACCCTTTCAAACTTTGACCCGCACAATTAGTCACATATCGATAACTCTGCGCCGCGAGACGTTTGCTAAAAACATGGCCCAAGGCCCGCGGTCCGCGAAGGCCCACC
>DLZA01000239.1:2198-4394 GCA_003447515.1 Paracoccaceae bacterium | reverse complement strand
CATATTGAAAATCTTCGTCAAATATTTCTCGCTCTGCTGGAGACATCTGCGAAATCTTCTTGCCAGCGAATGAATTTCTTAAAGCCTGCTTTTCATCTTCGGTCATTAAATATTTTACCCTCATATCTCTTCACGCCACAGTTATGACATCTGGCTCACGGGCCTACTTCTGGTGTGACTGTGGCAAGCGGGTGGTAAAGCTCTACGGCTTTGGTAGGTACTTCCTGTGCCGCCACTGCTCTGGCCTATTCCACTACAGCAAGAACGAAGGTTTTTGGGATAGATCTTTACGGCAGCGAACAAAGCATAAGCAGCGCCTGAGTGGAGATGCGTCCCTTGATGCGTATGAGATGCCAAAACCTAAGGGAATGTGGTGGAGGACCTATTACCGCCTTGGGCGGGCCGCACAGGCGGCGGAGGACCGTGCGGCGGATGACTTTATTATTGCTGCTGGGCGGTTGGTCGCTCGCGTACCAGCTGTGAGATCACGGGCGGTTAAAAGCTATCGGCGGCGCTCAGAAGTTCCTACTTCACAAACACACCAATCCCGCTAATCTCTAGCCTGAATATGGAGACACCCGATGCGTGCGATACTGATAGCATTATCGACGGCTTTCGCTGCTCAGGTAGCGGCGCACAGTGGTGGTCTGAACAAACGGGGTTGTCACGCAGAGTCGCAACCATACCATTGCCACAGAACGCAAGAAGCTACCCCCAGTGCATCCTCAGATCAGACAGTATTAACCGGAACGGTGACGCATGTGCGTGACGGAGATACCATTGAGGTGGACAACGTCCCAATACGCTTAGCAGCCTTAGATTGTCCTGAGAGAGGTACGCAAAAAGGCGACACAGCAGCTAGAATTGCTCAGCAGTTTTTAGGGTCACCAGCGACGTGTAAGCTCACAGGAGCTAAAACCTATGATCGCTTGGTTGGATACTGTGAAGTTAATGGCGCAGACTTTGGAGCGTACATGATTCAAAACTCTTCCTGTGAGATTTGGGAGAAATACGACGTGTGGGATAAATATTGATGCGTACGGTTATACTTATATTATTAATAAATTTTTCCTCAAATGCTTGGGCCAATAGTGTTATTACTGGAAGTGCAAATGGCAGATTGGAAGGAAAAGTTGTTTCTCAATTCAACAGTCCTTGGGCGATGTCTTTCATAAACAGAGACAACCTATTGATCACTACAAAATCTGGAAAACTTTGGCTCGTAAATACGAGTGGTAAACAATCTTTGGTGTCTGGTGTTCCAAACGTTTTTACAGGTGGTCAAGGAGGATTAGGTGATGTCGTTCTTCATCCGAATTATGCAAAAAATAAACTAGTTTATGTTTCTTACATCAATTCAGACGATGCAGGGAGGACACGATATGCATCCGTAATACGAGGCACGTTAGAAAACTTAGACAAACCACAGCTGAAAAATATTGAAAATATTTGGAAGCAAACACCCGCTCAATCAGGGAAAGGGCATTTTTCCCACAGAATTGCATTTGGCCTCGATGGAACACAACACGCTGGAAAAATTTTCATTACATCTGGGGACAGACAAGAGCAAACGCCCGCACAACAATGGGACATGGCATTAGGAAAAATTATCCGTCTTAACGAAGATGGCACCATTCCTACGGACAACCCATTTCAGGACAAAGGTGACCTCGCAAAAACCTTTTGGACGGTCGGTCACAGAAATGCCCTTGGAATTGCTTTTTCTAAAGATGGTCAACTGTGGGCGCACGAAATGGGACCAAGGCATGGAGATGAGCTTAATTTAATAGTAGCCGGTGAAAATTATGGATGGCCAATAGTATCCGAAGGCAATCATTACGGTGGAACAAGAATTCCCGTTCATGAAACAAGACCAGATATTATGGCACCAAAACTTTATTGGGTACCTACAGTGGCTCCATCGGGATTAATTTTCTATGACGGGGCGGAGTTTCCTGAATGGAACGGAAATGCATTTATTGGTGGATTAAAAAGCAAGGCACTAGTCCGAATAGGCTTTAATAATGGAGAGCCTTTTGAAGCTGAACGCTTCAGTTGGTCTAAAAGAGTGAGAGAGGTCGAAATGGGCCATGATGGTGCCATTTGGGTGTTGGAGGATGGCTCATCTGGCAGGTTGATAAAATTCACAAAGCCAAATGAATAGATTGAGGCGACAGCATCACAGCCAAGCGGATG
>DLZA01000239.1:1920-2122 GCA_003447515.1 Paracoccaceae bacterium | reverse complement strand
CCCAGTATGCTCGGCGAAGTGAAGAGCGCTAATGGCAGGTGAGCCTCAATATTCGCCTCTCCCAACATGTGTCAGCAATCAAACGTTACTGTTCGGAAGCACATTTCAAAACAATCACGTGGTCGATCCCTTCTTTCCCGGATCTCGGTATCATTTAAAGGAGCCGTTTAAGTTAATTTTGGACTTATCCTTTGGCGTACCA
>DLZA01000239.1:1254-1853 GCA_003447515.1 Paracoccaceae bacterium | reverse complement strand
TGGGGAGTGTTTTGTCATACGGCGAGACTACGAAACCGCCCGCCCCGTCTCAAGTTAGTTTTGTCTGACAGTGCCCTAATGGCAGCTGAGCCTCAATAGTCGCCACACACACATGTATCATCAATGAACCCATCCTGTTCGGAGACGCATTTAAAAAAAACAATGTGGTCTATCCGGTCCTTTTTGGACCTCAGAATCAATGAAAAGGGCCAGTTGGGTTAATGTTGGACTTATCCTTTGGCGTACCAACCGTTGTCGACATAAGTCGCATTGCCGTTGACAAAGCTTGCCTCATCGGAGGCGAGGAACACAACCGCCGCTGCCACCTCCTCAGGATAGCAGATACGCCCTTGTGTAGCGGCCATCCCCGAGACTTCCCACTCCTGCCCAGCCGCATCAAGTTCCGCTATTTCTTTTAAACCATGGGCAGTTTCAACAAAGCCCGGGCAAATCGCATTACAGCGGATACCAGCATCGCGATATTCGGTTGAAATCGTTCGAGCGAGTTGCAGAACGGCGCCCTTGGACATGCAATAAACGGATTCCAGCGCGTAGCCCAATTCGGCCGCAATAGAAGAGGTGATCACGATTGATCCACC
>DLZA01000239.1:0-933 GCA_003447515.1 Paracoccaceae bacterium | reverse complement strand
CCATTTGCGCTCATGTCCTGAACCGCACGACGACAAGTCAGAAAGGCGGACTTCACATTTACATCCATCAGCCAGTCATATTCTTCCTCACTGGTTTCATGCATCGCTTTGACGATGATGGTGCCTGCATGGTTGAACAGCACGTTATATGGACCAAACGTTTCAATGGCTCCATCAAAGGCCGCGTTAATTTCTACATCTTTGGTCACATCGGCATGAAAGAAGGCCGCTTCACCACCATTTTCGCAGATCATATCTACTGTCTTCTGACCCTCTTCGTCCTGAATATCAAAAATGCTGACCTTGGCACCTTCCTCAGCGAACATCAGTGCGGTGGCACGCCCTATTCCAGTGGCACCGCCAGTAATGACTGCAATTTTTTCGATCAGCCGGCCATTTGGTGTCTTCAAGCTCTTAGTCATCGTAGTGTCTCCAGAAAGGTTTTCAGATGCATTCCCCGCCGTCAATGACCAGCGCGTGTCCAGTCATGAACGTCGACATGTCAGAAGCAAGGAACAGGATCGCATCGGCCATTTCTTCAGCCGTGCCCCATCGCCCCATTGGAATGGTTTGTGAAACGTACCCCTCAAGCTTTTCCCGACCACCCATCTGCTTTTCGAAACCAGCATTGAAAGGTGTATCGATAAAGCCCGGGCAAAGCGCGTTGAATCGCACGTTGTGTTTGGCATAGTCCGCTGCCATCTGGCGGGTCATTGCCACAACCGCGTGCTTGGTGGTTGCATAGGCAATCATCTCGCGATCATATTGCACACCTGAATTTGACGATGTAATTATGATGCTGCCACCACCTTGATCGCGCATTTGGCCAACCGCAGACCGCGCCGCAACAAAATGCGATCGAACATTGAGCCGCCATGACATATCCATTCCATCGATCGGAACCTCTTCAAGGTTGCCTTCTATTTGATACCC
>DLZA01000175.1:4717-6349 GCA_003447515.1 Paracoccaceae bacterium | reverse complement strand
TAACAGATTTTAAAGTCAATCTTAGGGCCACGACCGTAAGCAAAAAGATTTTTTTTAAATACTAGAAACTCTGAGGGTGCATTATCAGAAATATTTCATTTTAGGGGTCTGCAAGCCTGCTTAAGCCAGACCTGGGTTTTTTCTGAACAATGCTTTCCAAGCTTGTCGAGGACTTCTGCATGGTATGCGTTCAGCCAATTTAGTTCCTGCCTTGTCATTAAATTGACGTCAATCAATGCACGGTCTATCGGAGAGAACGTTAAGGTTTTGAACTGCAACATCTCGCGGTCATCTGCGCCTTGAAGTGGGGAAGCGGTTTCCACAACTACAAGATTTTCGATTCGGATACCAAAATGGCCAGGTTTGTAATAACCGGGCTCGTTGGATAAGATCATTCCAGGTTGTAGCGGTACGATAGATGTCCGGGCAATGCGTTGAGGGCCCTCGTGAACTGATAGATAAACGCCAACGCCGTGGCCTGTACCGTGATCAAAATCCAGCCCCGCTTGCCAAAGAGGAGTTCGGGCGAGTGGATCGATATCGCGTCCTGCAAGGCCTTTAGGGAAGCGGGCCATGGACACGTTTATCATGCCGCGTAAAACCAGTGTGAATGCATTAATCGCCTCGCGCGGGGGAGTGCCGATAGCCAATGTACGGGTTATGTCTGTGGTGCCATCGAGGTATTGTGCTCCTGAGTCTACCAACAACAGGTTATCGGGTTCGATTTTGGCGTTTGTATCTTCCGTCACACGGTAATGCATGATGGCGCCATTGGGGCCTGTTCCACATATGGTGTCAAAGCTGATGTTTTTGAGCTCAACTGCGGCGGCGCGGAAAGTTTCGAGTTTTTGAACAACGTCGATTTCTGTAAGGTTTGGTGCTGCGCCTTGCGCCGATAACCACGCCAAGAATTCGCAGACAGCTACTCCATCGCGAATGTGCGCTCTTTTGGTTCCAGCAATTTCAGTAACATTTTTTACCGCCTTGGCCAGCAGAATCGGGTCTGCGCCATAGGTGACCTGAGCGCCGGCGGTTTTTAGGCGGGTGTCTAGCCAAACAGGAGCTGTTGATTTATCCACCAAGACTGGGCCTTTAAGCGCGTCGATAGCAGGGCCAAATTGGTCTGGCGGTTGAATGGTGACATCGTTGCCAAGATGCTCGCGCAACCTGTTGTCCACTTTTGCCGGGTCAATAAAAAGGCTTGCGTGGCCAGTATCATCAAGCGTGGCGAAGGCCAAAGCGACAGGGGTCTGTCCGAGGTCAGTGCCTCTAGTGTTCAACAGCCAAGCGATTGCGTCTGGTTGAGTGAGCACAACAGAGCCTTTGCCTGCTTCGCGCAGTTGGCTGGCAATCTCGTTGCGTTTTTCGGTGCTAGATTTGCCTGCAAGCGCAATATCGTATGGGATCATCGGATCGGAAGGGGCAGCAGGGCGGTCGGACCAAATGTGATCCACGAGGTTTTCGCAGGGTTGCAGAGTTATGCCCGAGCCTGCGAGCCTTTTAATCGCTGCATCAATATCGTCTTTGGTGTGCAACCATGGATCAAAGCCGATCACATCACCGTTTTTAGCCGCGCTGGCGAGCCAGTCTCCGAGCTTGGTTTGGGGCCAATCGATGGGAGTGAAATGGGCA
>DLZA01000175.1:1864-4320 GCA_003447515.1 Paracoccaceae bacterium | reverse complement strand
CAGAATCCTGCAGAGCCTGTGAATCCAGTGAGCCATTCAAGTCGCGCATCGCAATCAGCCACGTATTCGCCTTGGTGCGCGTCAGCTCGGGGGACAATGTACCCGTCAAGTCCTCTACTTTTCATGGCGTCGCGTAGTGCAGTTAAACGGGGTCCGCCTGTTTTGGGCGTGGTGGTGGCGTCAAAGGTTTGGAACATGTGTTACCCTGCTCTGCGAAGCACCATTTTTGGCCCTTGCTTGTGATTTGGATCAAACAGACCTGCGAGCTGTTCGGTTATTGCACCGGCCAGTTGTTCCGCGTCCGTAATCGTTACGGCGCGTTCATAGTACCGGGTTACGTCGTGACCAATGCCGATGGCGATAAGCTCAACCTGCTTGCGTTTTTCAATCATCTCAATCACATCGCGCAGGTGTTTCTCTAAGTAGCTAGCAGAGTTAACGCTGAGGGTGGAATCATCCACAGGCGCACCATCGCTAATCACCATCAGGATACGACGCTGCTCTTGACGCGCTACCATCCGTTTGTGCGCCCATTCCAGTGCTTCGCCATCGATGTTTTCTTTCAATAGTCCTTCTTTCATCATTAAGCCGAGGTTTGGTCGGGACCGGCGCCAAGGTGCATCTGCACTTTTGTAAATGATGTGGCGCAGGTCGTTGAGACGACCTGGTGTTTGTTCACGGCCTGCCTTAAGCCAGTTTTCGCGGGATTGCCCACCTTTCCAAGCACGGGTGGTAAAGCCAAGGATTTCGCACTTCACTTGGCAGCGTTCGAGCGTGCGGGCGAGTACGTCGGCGCAGATCGCAGCTATGGAAATTGGACGGCCCCGCATTGAACCGGAGTTGTCAATTAAAAGGGTGACGATGGTGTCTTTGAATTCTGTGTCGTTCTCTACTTTGAAAGACAGGGGTGTCGTTGGGTTTGAAATGACGCGAGCTAAGCGGCCAGCATCAAGAATACCCTCCTCCATATCAAATGCCCAAGAACGATTTTGCTGAGCTTGAAGTCGGCGTTGCAGTTTATTTGCCAGACGCGATACGGCGCCTTTGAGTGGGTCAAGTTGTTGGTCCAAATAGGCGCGAAGCCGATCTAATTCTGCTGGTTCAGCAAGTTCTTCAGCGAGTACTTCTTCGTCAAAATCGGTGCTGTACACTTTATAGTTCGGGTCGGCATCAGAGTGGGGTGCTGGGGGAGGGGGATCCATAGGAGGCTGCCCGTCTGGTGCCTCCATTTCTTCGGCTGCATCCGTCTCGTCGCGCTCTTCCATTGAGGTTTGCGCTTGTTGTTGTTCGTCAGACGATTGTTGTTCCTCAGAGGTATCGGTTTCGTCTTGTTCGTCAGATTGATCACCTGAATCAGTGTCGGGTGTTTCTTCTTCGTTATTTTCTTCAGTATCATCTTGATTGTCACTGTTTTCTTCATCTGGATCTTCGCCCAGCTGTTCACCGTAACCAAGATCATCGATTATTTGGCGTGCAAATTTAGAAAAAGCTACTTGATCATCAAGGACATCGTTCAGATTTTCGAGTGTTCCTTCGGCCTGAGATTCAATAAAGCCGCGCCACAGTCCCATGACATTTGCAGCCGCGGGTGGAAGATCGCGCCCGGTTGCAAGATGACGCACTAAGTAACCTGCAGCGGTGGCTAGCGGGGCACCCGCTGCGTCTTGTATTTGGGCAAAACCCATTTTTGCGGCTTCGTTACTGATCTTCGCATCGATATTGCCCGCCGTACCGGGCATGGCACGCGCGCCCATCGCTTCGCAACGAGCAGTTTCCATTGCTTCGTATAGAGAACGCGCCATTTCGCCCTGAGGGATGTAGCGCGCGTGTGTAGCGTCGTTGTGGAAACGGATGCGCATGGCGTAGGCATCGGCTGTGCCTCGGGCAAGCAGGACTTCATCGCGTGTCATACGACGTGTGACTTGGGGTAAGCGCATGGTATCGTTGGTTATACCTGCAGGATCTACTGAGTAACTGACGTTTAGATCTGGTTCATTTGCCATTGCTTTTGTGGCTTCTGCGAGCGCTTTTTTAAATGGATCAGCAGGATTATCGTTAGGTTTGTTCATCTTATGAAATTACCTTTGAAGCCGAGAGGCAAGATGAGGAAGTCTTGGAGTTGCTTATCCAGACCAGGCTGTCGCTGCAGCCACTTGTCGTCATGAGGACCCAACGTGCAAAGGCCTGAATATACTTCGTGACAGCCTTTGAGGCGTGATTTGCGACCATATTTGTGGCGTGTTTTGACATGTCTAATTACAAGTTCGGTCCGTTGGTGCTCATGGCTAATAAGTCGGCTTTGAGATTACGAGCTTCAGGCTGATGGGCGCGCCAAAACGTAAAAGACTGCGTTTGCAATAGCCTTTTAGGGCGCCATGATAACCATTTCGCAGGTCTGAAAATCGTCGAAGTGATATATCTTCAATTTTTTGTTTACAGGCGTGATTGACTACTTT
>DLZA01000175.1:0-1481 GCA_003447515.1 Paracoccaceae bacterium | reverse complement strand
AGCACGGGATGCATCACCCCAAGCTCACGCTTGCCGCTGACTCTGGCAGTTCCTCGTCAAAGCAGCGCTGGTAGAATTCAGCAACGGTCTGACGTTCCAATTCGTCGCACTTGTTTAAAAATGTTAGGCGGAAGGCAAAACCAATGTCACCAAAAATCCGGGTGTTTTCGGCCCAGGCCAAAACGGTACGTGGAGACATAACAGTTGAGATGTCTCCATTCATAAACGATGTGCGCGAGAGGTCGGCCACCGTCACCATTTGGTTGATATCCTTACGGCCTTGTTCGGTGTTGTACATCGGATTTTTTGAAAGAATGATCGCTGCCTCTGCGTCGTGGGACAGATAGTTTAGCGTAGCGACCAAAGACCATCGGTCCATTTGGCCCTGGTTGATCTGTTGCGTGCCGTGGTAGAGGCCTGTTGTGTCACCTAACCCAACTGTGTTTGCTGTTGCGAACAAGCGAAAGTAGCGATTTGGTGTAATGATCTCGTTTTGATCTAAAAGTGTCAGTTTGCCATCTTTTTCCAAAACCCGTTGGATAACAAACATCACATCTGCTCGGCCTGCATCGTACTCATCAAACACAATTGCAACAGGGTTCCGAAGTGCCCAGGGCAAAATGCCTTCGTGGAATTCGGTGACTTGTTGACCGTCTTTGAGTTTAATGGCATCTTTACCGATCAGATCGATGCGCGAGATATGGCTATCTAAATTTACCCGCACAGCAGGCCATTTCAGGCGAGCCGCAACCTGCTCTATGTGCGTTGATTTACCCGTTCCGTGGTAACCCTGGATCATGACCCGCCGATTATGGGAAAAGCCCGCAAGGATTGCCATAGTTGTATCTGGATCAAATTTATAGGTGCTGTCGACCTCTGGCACACGATCAGAGTTATGGGCAAACCCTTTGACCATCATATCGGTGTCGATGCCAAATACGTCTCGTACTGAAATGTCTTCAGTTGGTTCTGCCATCATGTCTAAGTTGCCATCAGCCATATTTTTCGTCCCGCGCCATCGTTTATTTGTGCTCTTAAATTAGCTCTGTAGCTTAGTGGAATATATCGTCGCGCGGTGCAAGGGGTAGGCAGAAATTTGGATTGGACTTAACGTCTCAGTTATCTGGTTGGAGCGGAAACGCTGTTTTTAATCGCGCCTCCAGCGCGCTGAGGAGGACACTGGGAAGTTTGCTGATACTCGGGGGGAAAGATTTAAAGTAATAAAGCACAGTTTTGGTTGACTGGCACAACTTTGTTAGCGGTGATTTTTACTTGATACTTCTGCCAATTATATCTTTTTGGTCAATTACAGGAATGCTATATTAAATTTTTCCGCTGCTGTAATAGCTGTGGTTGTTGTTAAAGCAGGGAGGCTTTTGCCAAGCAGATGAAGCGTCGCCCGCTGGCTCAAAGGGGTGCGGTGCCTTTGACAAGATAACTCACGTTGTTTTATCAAACTTTGTTGGTCCAGAGTGAACTTG
>DLZA01000222.1 GCA_003447515.1 Paracoccaceae bacterium | reverse complement strand
CCAATGCATACAAAAACTGTGAAGGCAGAGTTTCACCTAGCAAGCCAACGCCAAATACCACGGCCCAAATTGGCACTTGGTAATTCACAAGGCTGAGGAAGCTTGGTCCCGCTGAGTTAATAATAGTCACTAATATTATTGTGGCAAAGGCCGTAGTAAACAAACCTAAAAAGGTGACCCCTAACATTGCGGGCACGGGTGCAATGCTTGGCACCCCTTCTACCATCAATGCGATTGGCACTATAATTGTTGCGGCCAAAATCAATCCTGCTGCCGCAAACCCCATAGCGGACGTGGGTGGGCACAAACGTGTGATGATTGACCCAATAGCATAACAACAGGCTGCCATGACACAGGCCAGCCGGGCAATTGGCACCCAATCGCCACCCGTGATTTGAAATGCGTCCAATCCGATCAGTACAACAGTTCCAGTAAACCCAATGATAAAACCGATCACCTTTTGCCATCCCATCATATCCCCAGGCACTAGAAAATATGCCAGGGGCAACACCAATAGCGGCACAACAGCCATCGTGATCCCTGCAAAGCTACTAGTTACATAAATTTGCCCCCAAGATAGCAAAGTAAACGGCAGTGCATTTGTGAATACCGCCATTCCTAGCGCATGTACCCAAATTTTTTTCCCAGTTTTTCCCTTCAAATCTGGTAATCGGCGCCCCAGAGAGTAGACCAGTATTGTCAAGGCCACAGCACCAATCAATATGCGTAACGCGGCTACCCACAATGGTGAAAGGCCTGTTAGCGCAAACTTAGAACCCATGAAACTTGCTCCCCAAATCACGCCAAGCATAATTAGAAGCAACCAGTTTTTTAATCCAGCAGAGACAGGAACGGTAGTCATTACGGAGTCCAATTCAAGAATAAGGCTCAAGTAACAGTCTAGCGCCAGATCTGCACGTTTAATGCACCTTTAGAAGCGGCATAGCGTTCGGAGCAGCATGGCGTCAAGAAATGGAGTGTTTATTCATTGAATCGTTTTTCGACGTAAACTACTTTACAGACTCCCTGCTCAATACTCGCTTTGAATATAGTGGACGGGTGACCACCGTTAGATTTTTTACTAATAATATATTTTGGCTTAACTCTGGTTTGAGCTATCACTGGACAATTTGTTTAATTTTTATGCCAAACGCTGTCGTTTTTAGCAAAGCCACAAGTGTTTAAACGGTTGCCACTGAAATCTGTTAAAGTTCTGTCAACTGACTCCTCGGAGATGCACTGGCTTTAGGTAAGCCAATTAAGCGACTGTTACGTTTTAATTGCAGAATAAATATGCGGGAGTGCTTTGAGGCTTAACGGCGATGCTTTGTCAGTAACGCTCGACTTTGGCTCAATCCAATACCTAACAGAATAAAACACATGCCAACGACCATCGGGCCACTGATCCGTTCGTCCAATAAGAGCATTCCAAAGATCACTGACCAAACAGGCACCATATAACTGGTCAGGCTCATAAAAACGGACCCTGCGGATTTGATTATCTGGACCCGCCAGATAGCTCCAATAGCTGTGGGCACAAGTGCTGCATAAATAAGTGCATAACCCGCTTTATTCATAAGGCCTGTAGGTGACCCCTCCACCATATATGCAATGGGAACCAGTATGATTGTGCCAATACATAACGTTGCTGCGGCGAATGCAATTGGTGGCGTCGAAGGACTTCGCCGCGTCAGAACTGATCCTATCGCGTAAAGACAGCCACATCCAATACAGGCTAATCGCCCCCAAGACTCGAGATTTGCACCACTTGAAACAAATGCTTGTGGTCCAACTAATACAACCAACCCGATAAAACCAACACAAAAACCAGCAATTCGCCTTGGCCCAATGCCCTCGTCGGGAGAAAAAATGTAAGCCAGTGGTAAAATCATTAGCGGAATGGCACCCATCGCAATTCCTGCAAAAGCAGATGAAACATGCTGCTGCCCCCAAGCTAGAAGTGCCAACGCCCCGGTCGCCGAAATTGACCCAAATGCCGTAAAAAAGATCCAAGATCGTTGCCCTTTAATTTGATTAATACCTTGGCCCGAAGCGGCTACTAAGGCCGTGACAGTTAGGGCTGCAATTCCGACCCGACCCGATGCAACCCACCAAGGCCCAAACCCATCGAGTGCCATTTTTGTAGACAAAAATGCACTTCCCCAGATTACGCCAAGGAACATGATTGATAGCCAATTTTTTAATCCGGGATGATCGGGAGTCGCAGTCATATATTAGCACTAAATAAAAAGGGCATCGCAAGCGATGCCCTTTTTTTGTTAAAAGGGTAAAATATTAGTTTTTAGTTTTATCAACCATTTTACCGGCAGAAATCCACGGCATCATGCCACGAAGTTTCTCGCCAGTTTCTTCTATCATATGCTCATCGTTTGCGCGACGGGAAGCTTTGATTGTCGGTTGTCCCACGGCATTTTCAAGCATGAAGTCACGCACAAATTTACCAGCTTGGATATCCTCCAAAACTGCTTTCATCCGCTCTTTTGTTTCGTCGTATTTCAGGATCCGTGGACCAGTCACATACTGACCGTACTCCGCCGTGTTAGAGATGGAATAGTCCATGTTTGCGATGCCACCTTCATAGATAAGGTCCACAATAAGTTTTACTTCGTGCAGACACTCGAAGTATGCCATCTCTGGCGCATAACCCGCCTCAACTAATGTTTCAAAGCCACAACGGATAAGTTCAACCAAGCCGCCACATAGAACAGCTTGCTCTCCGAAAAGGTCGGTTTCACATTCCTCGCGGAAGTTGGTTTCAATAATGCCCGAACGGCCGCCACCTATCGCAGAACAATAGGAAAGACCAATTTCCAGCGCGCGACCTGATGCATTTTTGTCGACAGCAACTAAACACGGAACTCCACCGCCTTTTGTATACTCGCCGCGCACTGTGTGGCCGGGACCTTTGGGGGCCATCATAACAACGTCAATGCCCTCTTTTGGCTCAATCAGACCAAAGTGCACATTCAAACCGTGGGCAAATGCAATCGCTGCACCGTCACGAATGTTATTATGGACGTATTTCTTATATGTTTCTGCCTGCAATTCATCTGGCATGGTGAACATGATCAGATCAGCCCAAGTAGCTGCCTCTGCAATACCCATCACTTTTAGGCCCTCGCCCTCAGCCTTCGCTGCAGAAGGTGAGCCTTCGCGCAACGCCACGACAAGATTCTTTGCACCACTGTCACGCAGGTTTAGGGCATGAGCATGACCTTGTGAGCCATAGCCCAAAATTGCCACCTTCATGCCTTTGATAAGATTTACGTCACAATCACGATCGTAGTATACACGCATAGTTCTCTCCTTAGAGTTTGCTTCCGGTCGGTAGCATAGGAAGTTTTTGTAATCTTGCTGTTGTAATTATATGTAAAAAACACAAAAATTACATATTGTTATTCTTTGTAAGTGTAAATAATGAAATTACTATGCGTAGTATAGATGATATCGACAGACGGCTCCTGCGGTTAATGCAACATGACCCTGCTGCAAGTGCCGCTAAACTTGCGTCTCAAGCAGGGCTTACCAAAGCATCCTGTTGGCGCCGGATTGAGCGGATGGAAACCAACGGAGTCATCGCAGGTCGCAGCGTACAGATCGATGCTAAGGCATTAGGTTACGAGGTGGAGGTTTCCCTGCGCATCACGCTTGATAAAACTCTTTCTAATGCCTTTGATAATTTTATTGTAGAGGCGCGAAAAATTCTGGAGGTGAACGAAATTCAAACATTCTTGGGTCGTGTTGATGTCCGCCTCAACGTACTTGCTCGTGATATGGCTCATTACCAAGACATCTATCGAACTCAAATCCTCAGTCTGCCGCATATCAACGACATTGAATCATTAATGCTCGTGGCTAATGTCAAAAGCGTGGAGCGCTTACCGTTATGATAGATCTTGATGATACTGATCGCGCCATCTTGCGCACTTTGCAAAGTGATGGCTCACTCAATACCGGTGCCGTGGCGAAAGTCGTTGGCCTATCTCAACCTGCGTGTTGGCGCCGCATCCGCAAGTTGCAAGACGCGCGCGTAATTACGGGCCGAGCTATTCAACTCAATAAAGATGCACTTGGTTTTGGTGTGACTGTTTTTTTAGGCATCAAACTTGCCACCAAGGGCCGAGTTAGCCTTGAGGATTTTGAACGTGCGGTCATCGCCATTCCAGAAGTTCAAGTTGTTCAGCATGTCCTTGGCCTTTACGACTATCGCCTCAAAGTAGTTGCTCGCGACATCGCTGATTTTGAACGTGTTCTCCGTCGTCGTGTTATGACCCTGCCTGGTGTTGGCAATGTGGAGGCAAACGTACTCCTCTCCGAAGAAAAGCGCCCACTTCTCGTTTAGGGTCTAAGAAGCCACAAAATAAAATATATTTTTACCCTACTGAGGTTTTTAAGGAGCCAGAAGGGTGACCCCGCACAAATCCCTTAGGTACCTTTACAGATGAGATATACTTGCGGTACCGAATCTAAATCCCGCGACATCAGCCAATGTCCTTGCTCAACGCAAAAATGTGGCAAATCTACGACAGCGGCAGGGTCGTCAGCCAGAATACGAAGTACCTGACCTGCCTCCAACGTTTTCAAACGTTTGCGGGCCTTCAGAACAGGCATTGGGCATAATAAGCCGGTGGCATCGAGGTCTGCATCATATTTCATATGCCTGAATTAATACGCTTAATTGCAAGAGTCCATGTAAGTGTAATTATTCCCAAGGTGACGGGTCCAATTTAGTGCGTTAAGGTGGCCATATGTTTGGAATCGACGTTATCGACGCGGCCTTGTTGCCGTCTTTGCTTGTAGCACTGCTTGCAGGAGTAATTTCATTCCTCAGCCCTTGTGTTTTACCAATTGTTCCACCCTACCTGGCTTACATGGGCGGAATCTCCGTACAGGACATGGCTGATGGAAAACACTCGAACCGCCCTGTGATCGTCGCTTCAGTGTTTTTCGCTATGGGCCTTTCAACAGTCTTTATATTTCTTGGCTTTACCTCATCGCTACTTGGCCAAATTTTTTTGCAAAACCAAAGGACTTTTGGTATCGTGGCAGGGCTTACGATTATTCTATTTGGGCTGCATTTCTTCGGCTTAATCCGTATCCCGTTCCTATACCGCGAGGCGCGCATGGATGCTGGAGATAAAGGAGGCAGTGCTTTCGGTGCATATATACTTGGCTTAGCATTTGCCTTCGGCTGGACTCCCTGTATCGGGCCAATCCTCGGAGCGATCTTGGCTGTCGCTGCCCAAGAAGGGTCTGTTGGGCGCGGTATAATACTGATGGCATTATATGCTCTTGGCCTTGGCCTGCCGTTCATCATTGCAGCCATCTTTATTAATCAAGCAGTTGGCGTAATGAACCACTTTAAGCGCCACATGGCTAACATAGAACGTTTGATGGGTGGTTTGCTTATCTTTGTTGGTCTTGCCCTCGTCTTTGATCTTTTCTCAAGGTTTTCCTTCTGGCTCTTGGAAATGTTTCCTGCCCTCGCGCTGGTTGGGTAGCACCGTTCAGACTGCCACATTTTTGGTTGAGTTCGCCTAGGTATAAAATGGGATCGTTAATAGCAGGATGTATGTATAATTTAAAAAGGTTAGCGCCGGTGTCAAAGAATTTGAACATTTGACACTCCAAGTTGAGATCTTGTGTTGCGTCGACGCTACCGAGAATTATTTGCCATGTAGGTTCGGCTAAGTCTGCGGTTTTTCCATCTAAGAAGGCGCAACACGCTCAGATGTGAGAAGAGATTTGGCTGATTCATTAGTGTAAAAATTGATGCATCTATGACAGAAATAGGTGTTGTTTAGGGTGATCATTAAGACCTCCTAGAATATTTACAATCCAGAAAAGAGACTCAAATCTTCCTTGCACAGAGTTTGCTTTTGGGCGCGGACGCTGGATTTGAAATTTGCAGGACTTTCCTTTTATTGCAGCCTTATTTAATGGTTTTGATCTCACATACTCGAAGGCCGAGGAGCCGGCTCCCGCAGGGCCTATTTTCCGTCGGATCTGCTTAAATCTACGCTGCTTGTGCGCCTAGTTTGACTGATCTTGGTACCAATGAAACACAAACAACCGTATCGCTGAAGCCAACCCGCAATCTACGCCCCGTTCTGTATCGATCTGTGCTCCGAGTGCGTTCAAAGTCATGCCCTCTGCATCCGCGATATTGCGAAACCCATCCCAAAACTCTTGCTCTAGGGAAACACTAGTGCGGTGCCCCCTCAGGGTAAGAGAATGTTTAGTAGGACGGTTGTACTCCATCAGGGGGCTGGTCTCTGTGAAAGATCAAGTTGCAAAGTTTCACGCTCCATCAGGCTAAAACTCAAATGATTGGCCCCTAGGCTAGGTATCAGCTTACTCACCTTACGTTGGGGGATTATTTGGGCCCAATCATATTTTTTGGCTGAACCACTTCATCAAACTGTTCAGCACTGACATAGCCGAGCCTGACTGCCTCTTCTTTTAGCGTAGTGCGGTTTTTATGCGCGGTTTTGGCCACTTTGGTTGCATTATCATACCCGATTTCGGGCGCGAGTGCAGTTACTAGCATCAAGCTTTCCCACATTAACTGTGAGATGCGGTCCTCATCCGCCTGCAGACCTGCCAAGCAATTATCAGTAAATGCAACGGATGAATCTCCCAAGAGCTGCATCGATTGTAAGACGTTATAGGCCATCATCGGTTTATAAACGTTTAGCTCAAAATGTCCCTGTGAACCTGCAAAACCCACGGCCGCATCGTTGCCCATAATATGAGCACAAACCTGGGTGATGGCTTCTACCTGTGTTGGGTTTACCTTGCCTGGCATTATTGATGAACCTGGCTCATTTTCCGGTAACATCAACTCACCCAAACCACAGC
This sequence comes from Paracoccaceae bacterium, assembly GCA_003447515.1. Classification (GTDB taxonomy): domain Bacteria; phylum Pseudomonadota; class Alphaproteobacteria; order Rhodobacterales; family Rhodobacteraceae; genus Amylibacter. The sequence goes on along the minus strand of DLZA01000222.1, from coordinate 1,195 downwards.
GCGGGCCAGAGCCAAGCATTCGAATGTCAGATGCAATTTTGTACACAGATACGGCAACTGTTTTCAACGCGCCAGACATTTCCACAAGCGCATCATGGGCAGCTAAAGCCTCAAATTTATTGGGCGCGGTGACAAATGGCAGACCTGTAATATCCGCCATGTGGCGTGCCACCGTTTCTCCCCAACCAATTGGTGTGTTCAGGCCCGTTCCAACAGCTGTGCCACCTTGCGCTAGTGGATAGATGTTGATCAATGCATTTTCGATCCGAGCGATCCCCTGTTCTAATTGAAAAGCGTAACCGCCAAATTCTTGGCCAAGTGTCAGAGGTGTGGCATCCATCGTGTGCGTACGACCAATTTTGATTATATCTTGGAATTCTTGTGTCTTTGCCATTAGCATACCATGCATCTTACGCAGGCCAGGCAGTGTTACGTCACGTGCCGTTACCGCAACTGCAATGTGCATTGCAGTCGGGAAAGTATCGTTTGATGATTGTCCCATGTTGCAGTGGTCGTTGGGATGTACGGGTGTTTTTGAGCCCATCTCGCCACCCAACATTTCAATGGAGCGGTTAGACACAACTTCGTTGGCATTCATGTTTGACTGCGTGCCAGATCCCGTTTGCCAAACAACCAGTGGGAAGTGATCATCCAATTTACCGTTCACAACTTCGTTTGCTGCAGCAATCATCACATCTGCAATCTCAACGGGCAGTTTGCCAGACGCTTTGTTAGCCATTGCACAGGCCTGTTTGATCACACCAAGGGACCGTACGATGGCCACAGGCTGTTTTTCCCAACCGATTGGAAAGTTCATCAAGCTACGCTGCGTCTGTGCGCCCCAATACTTGTCAGACGCAACCTCTAAGGGTCCAAAACTGTCGGTCTCTGTGCGGGTGTTGGCCATTGTGATACTCCAAGTAGACGTCCCCAACCGTATAACTGTCGCCCTGCGCCTTGCCAACGGTCAAAAGCCGTCCAGTTTCGTATCATGTCTTTATATTATGATCTTGGCGTATATCTACGTTTAACCATCATGGATTCAGCTGGTGCATAGCTGTCGTTAATCGTGCTAAGTATTGAACCCCTGGCTTCAATCATACCAAAACCATCGCCAATTTCAAAACTGCGTTCATTGCATAGCCCATCTACGTGATGCCTCAAAGGAGTATTTGCTATGCTATTGGTTCAAATT
>DLZA01000010.1 GCA_003447515.1 Paracoccaceae bacterium | reverse complement strand
TGCAAAACATTGTTGGGTCGCGGGTTTTAGTTTTGGAGCTTGGATCGGAATGCAGCTGTTGATGCGCCGCCCGGAAATTTCAGGCTTTATAAGCGTTTCGCCTCCAGCAAATATGTACGATTTTTCATTCTTAGCGCCGTGCCCGTCGTCAGGTTTAATAATAAACGGTGCTGGTGATCGCGTTGCTCCGCCATCTGACACTGAAGTTTTGGTCGAGAAACTGCATGAGCAAAAAGGTATTACCATTACTCATCAAGTTTTAGAGGGTGCCGGGCATTTCTTTGAGAATGACCACATGGATACAATGATCGGTAACGTAGATGAGTATGTTCGTCGTCGTTTGACAGAGAACACCCGTTAAATTAACATTTGTTTCAATTAGACTGGTAAAATTTAGGGAATTGCTATCTGGCCACCTCTTGTTGGCACAGCAATCCCTGTCGTACCCGGGGCGCTCAAGGGTAATCCACGTAGGGTTCTTACGGCTAAAAAAGCGAAGGCTTGAGCTTCGATCATATCGCTGACTAAGCCGATGCTTTCTACGGGTGCTACTCTACCTGATAAGCGTTTTTTCAACTCGTTCATCAAGGTTGGGTTTTGGGCGCCACCGCCACTGACAAGCCAGTTTTTTGGTTGAATTGGTAGGTGACATTGACTGGCCGCTACGCAGGCTGCAGGCAGAGCGGTTAGTGTAGATGCGGCATCTGCATCGTTGAGTTTTTTAACCAAGTCTAATGCGTAGTGAAAATCGTGACGGTCCAGTGACTTAGGTGGTTTCTGAGAAAAAAAAGGGTGTTGGACAATGCGTTTTAAAATTAACTCATTCGCTGTGCCTTTGGCCGCGAGAGCTCCGTTTTTATCATAAAATTGGTTCATACGCGTTTTCATTAAGTCATTTAGCGGCGCGTTAGCAGGGCCTGTGTCAAAGGCTAGAAGTGCGCCGTCAATCTCCGGTGATACTTTGTTAGGATCGATCAATGTTATGTTTGCCAAACCACCAAGGTTTAGAAAGGCTATGGGCTCCTTTATGCCTGCCCAGAGCGCACAAGCAAAGTGAAAAAATGGTGCTAGTGGCGCACCTTGCCCGCCGTTCTTCATGTCGATCGTACGGAAATCCCATGCGGTTTTAATGCCTGTGCGGGAAGCTAGGTTTGCGCCATCGCCAAGCTGAAATGTACAACCTTTTACAGGATCATGGCTTAATGTCTGGCCATGGAAGCCCACGATGTCGATATTATCGAATTGGCCAATTAGATCTGCATGGACGTTTTGAACAACCTTAAGAGCAACTTCGAGAGTTTCAATTTCACTACCTGGCCAGAGGCCTTGGGCAGCCGTTAAAACTTCAACCTCCCGTGCAGTATATGGGCGAAACAGACTTTCGCCAAAATCATGAATTTTTTGTCCATCCGTAACTAAGACGGATGCATCCACGCCATCCATCGATGTTCCTGACATCAGGCCCAAAGCACGGATTGGCGTAAAATGGACCACGAGACTTTCCTTTCGTTTCTCAACAGTTATACGTAACGCAATGAGAATAAATAATGAAAGATAAAACGGATGACTTACAAGCCCAAATCAGAGTTTCTGCATGTGATGCAGAGCCGGGGCTTTTTGCAGGACTGTACTGATCTGGAAGGACTCGATGAACGCCTAATAAAAGGCGTCCTTCCCGCGTACATCGGCTTTGATGCGACTGCAGACAGCCTCCATGTGGGATCTCTTATCCAGATTATGATGCTTCGTTGGTTGCAAACGACGGGACATCAGCCTGTAACTCTAATGGGTGGCGGCACGACAAAGATTGGTGATCCTTCTGGTAAAGAAGAATCGCGTAAGATGCTGACATCTGAGCAGATAACTGAGAACATTCGTGGTATTTTTAAAGTCTTCGAAAAATACCTGAAGTTTGGCGAAGGTACCACGGATGCGGTGCAACCAAACAACGCGGAATGGCTTGATCAACTGAATTACATCGAGTTTTTGCGTGATATAGGTCCACATTTCACAATTAACCGTATGTTGACCTTTGAGAGCGTAAAACAGCGCCTCGATCGGGAACAACCACTTACGTTTTTAGAATTTAATTACATGTTGTTGCAATCTTACGACTTTATGGAGCTAAACAAACGCTATGGTGTTGGTCTGCAGATGGGCGGCTCTGATCAGTGGGGAAACATTGTTAACGGTGTCGATCTGACGCGGCGGATTTCAAAGAAACAAGTGTTTGGTTTGACCACTCCGTTGCTCACCAAAGCTGATGGAACAAAAATGGGGAAATCGGCTTCAGGTGCGATTTGGTTAAATGAAGACAAACTGAGTGCCTATGAGTTTTGGCAGTTTTGGCGCAATACGCTTGATGCTGACGTAGGCAAATTTTTGAAATTATTTACAGAGATTAACGTGAATGAGTGTGAGCGCCTTGGCGCGCTCGCTGGATCAGAGATCAATGAAGCAAAAGTAATATTAGCCACTGCTGCCACAACGCTTGCGCATGGGACTGCTGCCGCTACTATTGCGGAAGCAACAGCAAAAGAGGTATTTGAAAAAGGTGGTGTGGGTGATGATTTGCCAACCATTGCTTTTGAGGCTGAAGATGTGGGCGAGGCCATTCCCCTTATTCAATTATTGATTAGATCGGGCCTTTCTAAATCTGGCAAAGATGCTAAGCGACTGATTGCTGATGGTGGAGCCAAACTTGATGACGTGGTGGTCAAAGATGCAGGTATGATGGTGTCTGCGGAGCAGTTGCAAATATCTGTGAAACTATCAGCCGGCAAGAAACGTCATGCTGTGGCGAAAATGTCCGCG
>DLZA01000059.1 GCA_003447515.1 Paracoccaceae bacterium | reverse complement strand
GTCAAAGGTAATATGATAAAACTTAACAGAGTTTGTATTGTGATGATCGCAGCCATGAGGGGCGCGTCGCCCTGCATTTCTCGGGCGAGAGTATAGCTTGCCACGCCTGTTGGAAGTGCCGCAAAGATAAGGGCGACCTGAATAAATAAAGGATCAGTATTAAGGACAAGCGCGGCGAAAATAACCGCAATCGGATTAATCAAAAACTTGCCAATCATTGAAAATCCAATGATCTTTCTTGATCCACTAAGACCGCGAAGTTTAAGATTAGCCCCCACACTCAGGAGCATGATTGGCAGCGCCGCATTGCCAAGAATACGAGCAATTTCATGCAGAACCGCTACTTCATTCAGCCCAGTAAGATTAAACAGCACACCAGCGCAAATACTCAGGATCAGGGGATTCTTAACTAGTTCAATCAAAATTGATTTCCCACTGCTGCCTAACTGGCGAGCCATCAAGCTGACAACAGTGACATTCACAATTGGCACCAAAAGGGCGGAACCTAGTACTGCGAGCTGTAATCCTTTAGTCCCGTAAACGGCCTCGGCTATTGCAAGACCAATGAAAGTGTTGAACCGTGCGCTTCCTTGCATGAGCGAGCTGGCTTGCGGTGCCTGAATTTTTCGCCCTAGAAACCAGCCACAGAATATTGCTGCGAAGAAACCAGCATATAGAAGAAATGCATAATCACCTAGATTTCCACTAAGGTCGGCGGTAGAAATTTTGGCAAAGAATAATGCTGGCATAAGAATCCTATAAACCAAGCTGTCATTGAAGTTCCAAAATTCGATCGATAAAATGTTACCGCGGCGCAAACTATAGCCCATCATGATGATCACAATGACTGGAGCAATAGCTAGAAAAATTGTTAGCACTTCAGGAAGCCTCTAGTTTTATTATCCGTAAAGATTAGCTCGATAAATACATTATTTCATATGTCTAACAACACTCAGAATAATATCAATATTATAGGTGTCTTTTATATTTTACTGCTAAGAAATCTGTTTCGTTCAAGTCAGACTGCTTTTATAAACAGTGTGTTCTGTTGTGTAAAATTGGATGGTAGAGGCTCCATTTGAACCGCCAACGCCAAGGGCGCTGTCTTTTATGCCAACGAATGGAAGATGGTTTTGAGGGAAGCTGCCGCCATTGATGTGTAGCATCCCGCTCTCACTTTCAGCAATGAATTTTTCAACGACATGCAGTTGATCAGAATAAAGACAAGAGGACAGCCCAAAGCTAACATCATTTGCAATAGAGAGGGCCTCTTCCATTTCAGAATATGACATAACAACCATTACAGGACCAAAAACTTCATCTCGCGCAATTTCCATGTTGCGTGTAACACCACTTAGGATTGTTGGGCTGTAAAAGTATCCACCTGTATCAGATTTTATTTTCATTCCGCCTGCTGCAACTTTGGCACCCTCAGTTATGGCACGATTAACAAAGCCACTTACATCATTGAGTTGGCTCTCACTTGAAAGTGGCCCCATTTGTGCATCTTCCTTGGTACCATCAGATGGTGTGATCGCATTTGTGCGCTTTGCAAGGCCTTTGATAACTTGATCTTCTAAATCTTTATGTACAATCACCCTGCTGATCGCTGTGCATCTTTGGCCAGAAACAGCAAATCCAGCGGTAGTAATTTGATCTAATGCTGAATTAATGTTCAAGCTATCGTTTAGGATTACTGGATTTTTCCCACCTAATTCTAGGCTAACCTCTGCGAAATGTGAAACAGCTGAGAGGGCTACTTTACGCCCAACACCGACAGATCCTGTGAAGCTGACTGCATCAATGCCTTGATGCTCGCAAAGTGATTGGCCAACGGCACCACCCCCAACAACAACATCAAACAGGCCCTTTGGGAAAAACTCAGATGCAATATCGCGCATCATTAAGAGTGGGCCCGGTGAAACAGTGGCAGGTTTTTGGATGATCGCATTGCCGTATAAAAGTGCTGGCACCGCTTTGCGCAATGGTGTGCTGAAAGGAAAATTCCATGGATTAATTCCTAATACGACGCCACGTGGACGGCGAAATGTATAGCTGATGGTTCCTGCAATTTGAGAGGGCAAAACTTCGCCAATTGGTGCACCAGCACGATCGGCGGTGGCGCGGCCTTCACCCACTGCTTTAGCGATTTCGCCTTTGCTCTCGCTCAGTGTTTTCCCCATTTCTTTGGTCATGGATAAAGCAATCTCTTCAGATTTAGCTTCAAGGGCATCAAGAAATAATTTTACTATACGTCCACGCTCAGGCTGAGGAACAGTGGCCCATTCTTTTTGCGCTGATTTTGCATTAGCGATGATTAGGTCAATTTCATCAGTAGTGTTTAAAGCGTGGCTGGCAACAGTTTCTTTTGGGTTCGCAGGGTTTTTGATTTCTATGGACATAGGCTTCTCTATTTTTACTAGGTTAGGTAATCGGAAATATTACGTTTACCATCGATTAAATCTTTTATTATATTTTTATCTAGGGGAGGCCAATTTGGTGCTACCTCAGGAACTTGTGGCAGGCGCAAGCGGCCCTTGGTGACATCTACACCATCTGTACGCACATATCGTGTATCGTCGCCAACACGCGAGGTATGATCCCATTTATCAGCTGGGCCAGGGGTGGTTTTAATTACATTTCTCAGTTTTTGGCTAGCTCTAACAGCAGTTTCTAGTTGTTGAGGATTCCAGTCCTGATCTGAGAGTTCTGTCAGCTCTGCAACAGTATTTGAATATATGGGGTCAGTTGCAAGGTTACGCATTTCGTTTGGGTCATCCACGAGATCAAATAATAAATCAGGATGTCCATAGGTGCGGATCAGCTTGAAACGATCTTTGCGGATCATTCTGCACGGAACGCAAGGCCCAATGGCTAGATAATCAGATATTGCGATATTTGGATGATCAGGTTTGGTCCTTTTAAGGAAAGGTATCAAAGATGATCCATCTGCATCTTGTGGGATTAAATCGGTACGCTTGGCCAGATCAAGAAAGCTTGGTAAAAGATCAACAAGTGAAACGGTTTCTTTTATTCGTTGCCCTTTAGGGGTGTTTGGCATACGTGCAATTAATGGCACATGCGCCGACCACTCCCAAAATGTTTGCTTAAACCACATGCCGCGCTCACCTAACATTTCTCCATGATCAGAAGTGAACAAAACGATCGTTTCATCAGACAGGCTGGTTTTATCTAATGTGTCTAAGATGCGTCCAATTTTATCATCAATATAAGAAATCATACCGTAATAGGCATGGCGTGTATCTCGCAGATGTTCGTTGGTTATTCTATGGCGATGCCGACCATGCGCAAAGAACATTGCCTTTGAGTAATAATCTAGATCTTCAAAAGGTATTTCGCCTACGGTTGGGGCATCAATTTCATCAGGGGTATAACGATCCCAGTATTCTTGATTAACTGTAAATGGTGTGTGTGGGCTAGTGAATGAAATTAGTTGGAAGAAGGGTTGACCTTTGTCATCGCGAGCTCTGTCGTAGATGCTTTGAATGGCACAATGTTCGACTTCGTCGTCATAATCTTCTTGCATGGTACGCACACATGAGCCTGCTTCAACTACACCGTTTAAAGCTGTGCCAGAGGGTACAAAAGAGGGGCCTGCATCCCAATCAGCAATCCATTGATGGTTTGCTGGGTAAACATCTGTAACAGAACGATTATTAAAACCATGAAGTTGGTTTGGGCCAATGAAATGCATTTTGCCGCAAAGTTCTGTCTGATATCCAGCATGGCGTAAATAATGGGCCATTGTGGGGATAGAGCTAGAGATTTCGTTGGCATTATCGTAAACTCCAATACTGGGCGATAAACGCCCAGTTAATAAAGATGCACGGCTGGGGACACATAAGGGATTATTCGAATAGGCGTTTTCAAATACGGTACCTTCTGCAGCAAGCCTATCGAGATTTGGGGTCTTGCAAACGCTATTCCCATAAATGCTTAATGCATGCGCCGCCAGCTGATCTGCCATAATTAATATTATATTTTGGGGTTTTTTCATGTAATTAATTCCTCAAAGTGACGTGCGTTTTTACGATTTCCATTCAATATCATATCTGCCCCTTTTTCACCGATTAAATATGTTGGCGCATTGGTGTTTGCCGAAGTGATTTTTGGCATAGCAGAGGCATCTATGACACGTAAATTTTTAACACCATTAACCTTTAATTCGGAATCCAAAACTGCATTTGCATCACTTCCCATACGACAGGTACCAACAGGATGAAATACTGTACTACCCATATTTCGTACTGCACTTAATATTTCATTGTCTGATATATAACTAGGGCCCGGTACTATTTCATTATTCCAAAGGTGTTTGAATGAAGGTTGGTTAATAATATCACGTAACATTTTTACACCTTCAATCATTGTGCTTCTATCGCGTTCTGTTGAAAGATAATTCGGCTTAATGATTGGATCTGCCATTGGATCTGCAGAACCAATGTTTACAGTTCCACGGCTTTCTGGATGACATTGCCAAAAGGACGCCGTAAACCCAGAGAACTTATGCAATGGCGTGCCTGGTTTATCAACGGATAAGGGCATGACATTGAATTGAATGTCTGGTCGCCCAGGATCAGCAAGTGATGTTGATGCCCCGCCGCCAACTTGACCAGCGCCAACAGTTAAAGGGCCTGTGCCAGAGAGCGCCCAATCAATCCCCATCTTTGCAAGTTTGATTGGATTGCGTACATCGTTATTTAAAGACCACTTGTTCGTCATTTGAACGATTTGGCGCATCTGATAATGGTCTTGTAAGTTTTCACCAACTTCGGGGCTGTCGGCGATAACGTTGATGCC
>DLZA01000319.1:533-4196 GCA_003447515.1 Paracoccaceae bacterium | reverse complement strand
TTAGATATGTGAATTATTTCGGAAATGACATCAAGGGCGCTTATCAAAAAAGCATCAAATTTAGCATCAAGCAAAAGACAGATTTTGAGCGGTGCGAAAATATAAAGACTGTACCTTTTAGGTTAAATAACCTTAAAAATTAAGAAAAAGTAAAATTCTTTAAAGTTTATGAATAAAGCACTATCGCACTCAGTAAGTCCCTTGCGTTTAATCACTCATAAAATATGTTCATGTTTTTTCAGTTTATGACTTTTATTATGACTATCGAGGGAAAATTCTATTACGCGGCGGCACGCAACTATTTAATAAGGCTGTGGATGGGCGCGGTGCGCGTTGTCGATATCTGTCAAAACGGCATCTGACAACTCTACATCTACTGAGCCTAGCGCCACATCCAGCTGTTCCATGGTTGTGGATCCAAAAATTGCGGTACCCATAAAAGGGCGTGTTCGGCACCAAGCAAGTGCCATTTGGCACGGGTTCAGACTATGCTTCTTCGCCACGTTTAAATAGGCCTCTGATGCAGCAAAACTCCGCCGAGTCATCCTTCCTCCAAGGTTTTCTACGAAAGTGCGGCGTGAACCCCGTGGGGTCTGATCATTCAAATACTTTCCACTTAAGATCCCAGTTGCTAAAGGTGAAAACGACAACAAATCCACCTTCTCATGGTGGCTCATCTCAGCCATATCAGTATCATGGCTGCGATACATCAACGAATATTCATTTTGTGTAGAGACCGGCCGTGGTGCGCCCAGCGTGTCTGCCATTACACACCAGCGCGTACACCCCCAAGCACTCTCATTACTTAGGCCAAAGTGTCTTATTTTTCCAGCCTTTTGTAAATCTGCCATTGTGGTCAGCACCTCTGCCATATGGCGATTAACCTCGTTGGTATCCTGCCCTGTTGCGTCAAAATTCCAATTTTGACGAAACTGAAAAGAACCGCGATTAGGCCAGTGTAACTGATATAAGTCGATATAATCGGTCTGCATATCGCGCAACGATGCCTCAATTGCCGCGTGGATCGTGTCTCGACTGATCGGCGCGCCCTCGCGTACAATTTCATACCCGCTGCCCGACACTTTGGTAGCCAACAGCACATCACCACGCTTGCTTGGGTTCTTTGCCACCCACTCTCCAATAACTTTTTGCGTGTCACCTTGAGTTTCTTTAGACAGCGGATTGACTGGATACATCTCGGCCGTGTCAATAATATTGACACCCCGCTCCATTGCGCGGTCAATCTGTGCATGCCCCTCCAAAGTAGTGTTTTGCGTGCCCCAGGTCATAGATCCGAGAGCTAGTTCACTAATTTTTATCCCTGTCCTGCCTAGCTCTCTCATCCGCATGTCATCACTACCTTCAATTTGCGTGGTTTGCCGAGTGCTACATTGGCCCATTTCAGCTCACCGTCAACGCAATAAAAAAGTTTTCAAATATATGAAAATTAAACTTGAGAACAAAAAGTGAACATACTAATATCTTTCTCATGTCTACCATCAGTCGAAATACTCATAAATCCGCCTCCAAACTAATTTTCTCATCAACGGAATTGGAGGAATTATCCCTACCATTCAATCGCACCCACGAAGTCTGTGGCCCCTCCCGCCGTGCCTTTTCTTTAATGCTTGCCAGCCTCAGAAAAGGCCCAATTTTATGGATAAAATCCCAATGGTATCGTCAAAATTTAAACGCCCAAGGCATCATAAAATTCCTTGATCCCGGCCGCATCACTTTCATTGAACCCAAACGTACCGATGATATTTTGTGGTGTATGGAAGAAATCCTTCGCAGCGGCTGCATCCCCACCGTCATTGCTGAATGTGATACACCACCCCCACTCACCCCCATCCGCCGTTTGCATCTTGCCGCAAAGTACGGTGCACAGATAAACAAGGAAAAACTTCTACCCTTGATCCTTACCCCATCCAACGGTGGCGCACAGGGGATCGAAACACGCTGGCACATGTCCCCCCGCCATAACGCGATCAGCAACCGCTGGCTTATCGAGCGCCGTCGCGCTCGCACATCTCCCCCTGCGGCATGGACTCTTGACTGGCAGTGCAATGAAGCGGACACCGTCCCAACTGCACCAGTGCGAACCATCACAGCAAAATGATCAGCCACTTTACAGGATTGACAAAACCCAAAACATTTTCTGTGTACCTACAAGATGATTGGAACCGTACAACAGCATCCAGATTGGAAAATTTGGAACCCAATAAGGCTACCTGTTCGGTAAAAGATATCAGACAAAACGCAAACCCTGCTCAAAAATTAGTTACCAAAAATTGATATGAAACTGGAGGAGCTTGGTCCTATACTTGAATGCATGATAGGCAGGATATAGAGTTTTAGTGCATATCATTCACCAAAGGTATTGCGAAACGGCGTTGTCATTATTCACTGTAAAAAATACCTTGAGCCTAAGTCAGATTTGGGGCCAAAAATTTTTGCCCTGTAAGCCAAAAGCTAAGGGTTTAATTGAGCTCTAAACGAAAGCATGACAAGCCTTTCCCTTCTGGCACGAAAACCCTACATATCGGAAATAAAATGCTTGGAGCTTGCAATGAAAATGAATTCTGTATTCCCTGACCAGAAACTGTCACGCGATTTACGCGATGCTGCCAGTGGAAGTAATTTAGGCAACCTACCCGAATGGGATTTGACACACCTATATTCTGCCGAGGATAGTCCAGAACTGACACGTGATCTAAGCTGGCTAAACGAAGAATGCATCAATTTTGCAAAAGATTACGAAAATAAACTGGCAGGCTTATCCGCAAATGAGATGTTGGAGTGCATCGTACGCTATGAAAAAATCCAATCCATTTCTGGCCGCATCATGTCCTTCGCAGGCCTTCGGTACTATCAGATCACCACAGATGCCAACCGCGCCAAATTCATAGCAGATATGCAGGGGCAAATTACGGATTTCTCGACGCCCCTAGTGTTCTTTTCACTCGAGATGAATTGCCTCAATGATGATGTGCTCCAGAAAATGTTGGCGAGCAATGCGGATTTAGCACGTTATAAACCGGTGCTTGATCGGATGCGGGCTATGAAGCCTTATCAACTATCAAATGAAATGGAAAAATTTCTTCATGACCAATCTGTTGTAGGCGCCACGGCATGGAACCGATTATTTGATGAAACCTGCGCAGCATTGGAATTCGATGTCGATGGTCAAATTCTTAACCTTGAAGGTACAGCCAATCTTTTATCCGACCCAGACCGTTCCACGCGCCAAAAAGCGGCAGAGGCTTTTGCCAAAACGCTAAGGGAAAATCTTACACTGTTTGCCCGCATAACCAATACACTAGCGAAAGAAAAAGAAATTGAGGATCGTTGGCGCGAGCTACCAACTCCGCAATCAGGTCGCCACTTGGCCAATGACGTTGAACCTGAAGTGGTGCAGGCGTTGCGAGACGCAGTTGTTGCAGCTTATCCAAAGTTGTCCCATAGATACTATGCGCTGAAAGCGAAATGGATGGGGCTGGAGAAACTGGAAGTGTGGGACCGTAACGCGCCCCTGCCCGACAGCGATGATGCAACGATTCATTGGGAAGAAGCGCGTTCGACTGTCACTGAAGCATACGCAACGTTTTCGCCAAAAATGGCCGAACTAGCAGAGCCGTTCTTTGACCAAGGCTGGATAGATGC
>DLZA01000319.1:0-183 GCA_003447515.1 Paracoccaceae bacterium | reverse complement strand
GCAGTCAAGCCAGGCAAAGCGCCAGGAGCGTTTGCACACCCAACAGTAACCGATGCGCATCCTTATGTAATGCTGAACTATCTAGGAAAACAACGAGATGTAATGACACTGGCCCACGAACTCGGCCACGGCATCCACCAAGTTTTGGCTGCAGATCAGGGCGAAATGCTATCATCGACTCCG